>WFSU01000105.1 GCA_015485845.1 Nitratifractor sp.
CAAGCTCGGATTTGACATAGTGCAACAGTCGCCGGTGTGGCGAATACATGGGGTTATGGCGCTATGACCAATCACTTAGGTGATATCCAAAACGCAAAAGCTATTATTATTTTCGGGGCGAATCCGGCTGTGAACCACCCAGTAGGGTTTGCTCACTTCCTCAAAGCCAAGGAGCGCAACAATGCGCAAATCATCGTGGTCGATCCACGCTTTACCAAAACCGCTGCCAAGGCGGACTACTATGCCCAGATCCGACCGGGAACCGACATACCGTTTATGTACGGAATGCTCCATCTGATCTTCAAAAACGGCTGGTACAAAAAAGACTTCGTCAAAAACCGTGTCTACGGCATGGAAGACGTCATGAAAGAGGCCAAGAAATGGACACCGGAAAAAACAGCTGAAGTGACAGGCGTTCCGGCAGATAAGATCATCCAGATCGCTACAGTGTATGCCAAGTCCACTCCCGGTACCCTCGTATGGGCAATGGGATTGACCCAGCACAGCATCGGCTCATCCAACACCCGCATGGCTCCGATCCTGCAACTGGCATTAGGAAACATGGGTGAAGAGGGGGGCGGTACCAACATCCTCCGTGGACACGACAATGTCCAGGGTGCGACCGATATGTGCTGCCTCTCCCACACCCTGCCGGGCTATTACGGCCTGAGCGACGGCTCATGGAAATACTTTGCCAAGAGTTGGGGCGTCGATTACGGCTGGCTTACCAAACAATTCAAAGAGAAGAAGTGGATGAACACCAAAGGGTTCACCCTCGCACGCTGGTATGCCGGAGTGTTGGGCGGTAAAGCCGGAGAAGACAAGATCCACAACGGGGGCACCAACCTCAAAGCGCTCTTTGTCATGGGTAACGGGATCACCTCCATCGCCCAGACTGCCAAGGTCAAAGAGGCACTGGATAACCTCGAGCTCATCGTCCTCGCTGACCCATTTGTCAACGAAGCAGCTGTCCTGACCGACAAAAAAGACGGAGTGTACATCCTCCCGGCTGCTACTCAATTTGAGACCAGTGGATCGGTCACCGCGACCAACCGCTCCGCCCAATGGCGCAGCAAGGTTGTCGAACCGATGTACGAGAGCAAGACCGACCACGACATCATGTTTGAAATGGCCAAACGGCTTGGATTCTACGACGAGTTTACCCGGGGCATGCTCCTCAAAGTCGATCCCAAAACCTCCGAGCTCAAGCAGGTCAAAAAGACATTCAAGTGGCCCGAGGATGCAACGAATGAAATTGCCCGCATCATCAAAACCATCGGTCTAACCGGATGGACGGCCGAACGGCTCAAGAAGCATCAGGAGAACTGGCATCTGTTCGATGAAGTAAGCCTGAGAGGTATCGGACCGATGAAGGGTGAGTATTATGGATTGCCCTGGCCGGCCTGGACCGAAACCCACAGCGGCAGCCCGGTACTCTACGACATTCACCGCCCGGTCGCCGAAGGGGGCATGGGCTTCCGTAACCGCTTCGGACTCGAGCACGACGGCGTCAACCTCCTTGCCGGAGAGACATCCGCGCCTGCTGATTCCAAAGTCCCAGGCGGGTATCCGGAGATCACCGCCAAAAACATCGAATCAGTCCTGGGCATTACCCTGACCGAAGATGAGAAGAAACGGATCGGCAAAAACTGGAAAGTCGACATCAGCGGGATCATCGCCCAGAAGTGCATGGAAGCAGGTATCGCCCCCTACGGCAACGCCAAAGCCCGTGCCAAGGTCTGGACATTCCCCGATCCGATCCCGATGCACCGGGAACCACTCCACTCTCCCCGTCCCGATCTGGTCAAAGAGTACCCGACCTACCAAGACAAGCCCAACCATTACCGGGTCGATACCCAGTATGCCTCCAAGCAGGGGGAGAAAGACTGGTCGAAAGAGTTCCCGATCAACCTCATCACCGGGCGCCTAGTCAACATGAACGGCGCCGGTGTCGAGACACGGGCGAGTAAATACCTCGCGGCGCTGACCCCGGAGATGTTTGCCGACATCAACCCGAATCTTGCGGCTAATCTCGGCATCCGGGACGGTGACATGATCTGGATCCACTCACCGGAGGGGACGAAGATCAAAGTCAAGGCGCACTTCTCATACAGTGTCGCCGAAGACCGTATCTTCCTGCCGATGCACTTCGCCGGGCACTTCCAGGGAGAGGATCTCTCTGACAAGTATCCTGAGGGTACCCGACCATATGCCGTAGGGGAGAGCGCCAATACCGTCACCAACTACGGGTACGACATCATCACGCAGATCCCCGAAACCAAAGGCGGCCTCTGCCGCATCGAAAAAGCGAAGGAGGTGTGAGATGAGTGAATACGCACGTATGAAATTTTATTGTGACGAAGAACGCTGCATCGAGTGCAACGGATGCACCATCGCCTGCGCCGAAGCCCACGACCTGCCGGTCGGGATCAGCCGCCGCAAGGTGGTCACCCTCGATGAAGGGATCGAAGGCAAAGAGTTTTCGGTCTCGGTCGCCTGTATGCACTGTACCGATGCCCCCTGTGAGCAAGTATGCCCGGTGGATTGTTTCTACATCCGCGAGGACGGGATCGTCCTGCACGACAAGGACACCTGCATCGGCTGCGGCTACTGCCTCTACGCCTGTCCGTTTGGGGCGCCTCAGTTCCCGCGTGACGGTGCGTTTGGTACCAAAGGTGTCATGGACAAATGTACCATGTGCGCCGGAGGCCCTGAGGAAACCAACTCCGACAAAGAGCGCGAACTTTACGGCCAGAACCGCATCGCCGAGGGCAAAGTCCCGGCATGTGCGGCCATGTGCTCGACGAGCGCCCTGATCGTCGGTGACGAGCAGGAGGTCTCCAAGATCTATCGTGAACGGGTCGCGTCCCGTGGCAAAGGGATACAAACTGCCCCCTACGGATGGGATAAGGCTTACAAAAAATAAATCGAAAGGGGGAACCATGCGAAAGCTCCCACGCATTCTGACATTTTTACCCCTGTTCCCCCTCGCTGCCATGGGCAGCGGGGGATCGATCTGGGGAGACGCACGCCTGAACAACATCCTAACCTATGGCAAAGCCGGCTCCCGAAAACTGGGGCCCAAATTTGTCGAACTTCAGGGGCAGAATACTTTTGGCCATATTATGGCATGGGTATTGGCAATCACACTGATGGTCTTTTTGGTACATTATCTGATAATCGGGCCGAAAAAGTTTGACCACGGCGGCAAGCGGATTTATGTTTTTACGCTATTTAAGCGAACGGTTCACTGGCTCGCCGCGCTGGCCTTTATCCTCCTGATCCCCACCGGACTGATGATCCTCTATGGTGAAGAGCTCGGTGGTGGATCTTTGATCCGAGGTGCCCGCTATGTGCACGACATTGCGACCGTATTGTTTGCGATCTCCGTGGTGCCGATGTTTCTCTTCTGGTTCGTTAGTATGTTACCGACCTGGGATGACATCAAGTGGCTTTTTATCGCCGGAGGGTACCTGTCGAAGAAAAAACGGGAGATCCCTGCCGGCAAATTCAACGCCGGACAGAAATTGTGGTTTTGGATCGCCACCCTTGGGGGGTTCGCCATGATCCTCACCGGGG
>WFSU01000106.1 GCA_015485845.1 Nitratifractor sp.
ATGCTGGTGTAGCTCAGTTGGCTAGAGCAGCTGATTTGTAATCAGCAGGTCGCGGGTTCGAGTCCCATCACCAGCTCCATTTTTTATGTATCAGTGTTTGACCAGTACAAACGATGAAATTAGGGTGAGATACTCAAGTGGCCAACGAGGGCAGACTGTAAATCTGCTGACTATGTCTTCGGAGGTTCGAATCCTCCTCTCACCACCATCGTTCTTTAATGACGCGGGAGTAGCTCAGTTGGCTAGAGCGTCAGCCTTCCAAGCTGAGGGTCGCGGGTTCGAGTCCCGTCTCCCGCTCCATGTATACTGGGAGCTGTGTGACATCTATCCTTCATCACGGATGACTGCATCGGATTAGCATACCACATCAAACACTTTTCATTAAATAACTTTTCATTTTTGCGCAGGATGCGCCCAGATAGCTCAGGGGCAGAGCACTTCCTTGGTAAGGAAGAGGTCGGCGGTTCAAATCCGCTTCTGGGCTCCACGATCACAGAATAACAAGGTATGCAGTGTGGACACGAGTATGGCCAGAGAGCCACAGTCTTGTCCATATAGGGCATGGGGTCTTAGCGTTGCCGAGAGATTCGGCCGCATTACATTCAATTTAAGCTAGGAGAAATACTATGGCTAAAGAAAAATACGAGCGTACGAAACCGCACGTTAACATCGGTACAATCGGTCACGTTGACCACGGTAAAACTACATTGACTGCTGCTATCACAGCTGTTTTGGCTACCAAAAATGACACGGCTCTGATGGATTACGATCAGATTGACAACGCTCCCGAAGAGCGCGATCGCGGTATCACCATTGCAACATCACACGTTGAGTACGAGACGGATACCCGTCACTATGCTCACGTTGACTGCCCGGGTCACGCCGACTACGTTAAAAACATGATCACCGGTGCGGCTCAGATGGACGGTGCGATCCTCGTTATCGCTGCGACCGATGGCCCCATGGCACAAACCCGTGAGCACATCCTCCTCTCTCGCCAGGTTGGTGTTCCGTACATCGTTGTTTTCTTGAACAAAGAAGATCAGCTTGATGACGAGGACAAAGAAGAGATGCTCGAGCTCGTCGAGATGGAAGTTCGCGAACTCCTCAGCGAGTACGAATTCCCCGGTGATGATACGCCTATCGTAGCCGGTTCTGCTTTCCAGGCTCTCGAAGAAGCTAAAGCTGGAACACTCGGTGAGTGGTCTGAGAAGATTATTGCTCTCATGGACGAAGTAGATGCGTACATCCCTGAGCCTGAGCGTGAGACAGACAAAGACTTCTTGATGCCTATCGAGGATATCTTCTCTATTCAGGGTCGTGGTACTGTTGTAACCGGTAAAATCGATCGTGGTCAAGTATGTGTCGGTGACACTATCGAAATCGTTGGTCTCAAGGACACACAGACAACAACCGTAACCGGTGTTGAGATGTTCCGTAAAGAGATGGATTGTGGTATCGCCGGTGACAACGCCGGTGTCCTCCTCCGTGGTACAGCCAAAGAAGCAGTTCAGCGTGGTATGGTCCTTTGTAAACCAGGTTCCATCACCCCTCACACCAGCTTTGAAGCCGAAGTATACGTCTTGACCAAAGAAGAGGGTGGACGCCATACACCATTCTTCAACAACTACCGTCCTCAGTTCTACGTCCGTACGACTGACGTAACCGGTTCTGTCACTCTTCCTGAGGGAACCGAGATGGTTATGCCTGGCGATAACGTTAAAATTAACATTGAATTGATCGCTCCGGTTGCACTCGAAGAAGGTACCCGCTTCGCGATTCGTGAAGGTGGCCGTACCGTCGGTGCCGGTGTTGTAACCAAAGTCATCGCCTGATCGAACCCCTGCCTGTCAGGGGATCGGATGAAACCCTGATGCATTTACTGGAGAAATTATGAGAGAAACTGTACACCTTGGATGTGAAAAGTGCACCCGCCGCAACTATCACACGACCAAGAATAAGAAAAATACAACCGAAAAACTTGCGCTTAAGAAGTATTGCAAGTGGTGCAAAGAGCACACGGTACATAAAGAGATGAAACTCTGATAGACTTTTTGGGGATCCTGTACTTCCATCCCGGAAGTCGGAATCTCTCGCCAGGCCAATAGCTCAGTTGGTAGAGCACTGGTCTCCAAAACCAGGTGCCGGGGGTTCGAGTCCCTCTTGGCCTGCCATTCTATGAAGGTAAAATATGGAATCCATAACAAAATTTTTGCGCAGTGCGCGTGTCGAACTGGATAAGGTCATCTTCCCGACCAAAATACAGGTACGTCAAGCTTTTGTCGCTGTGGTACTGGTCGTCACTGTTATCTCTGTATTTTTAGCATTGGTTGACGTATTGATGTCTACCGTTGTCTCTTCCACACTGTAAGGGTCAATGATGGCTTATCAATGGTACGCAATTCAAACATATGCCGGAAGCGAACGCTCCGTCAAGCGGGCAATCGATCAGATGGCAATCGATTACGGTCTTGAAGACAAGATCGAAAACGTCGTGGTGCCCACCGAAGAGGTGATCGAAGTCAAGAACGGTGAGAAAAAGATCACGGAGCGCTCGTTGTACTCCGGATACGTTTTCGCCTGTCTCGACCTCGACAACGATCTGTGGCACAAGATCCAGGGGCTGCCCCGTGTTTCACGCTTCATCGGCGAGCAAAAGACACCCACAGCCCTGAGTGAAGCCGACATCAAAGTGATTCTGGAGAAAATGGAGAAGCAAGATGCTCCTCGACCCAAAGTCGACTTTGAGACCGGAGAGATGGTGCGTATTATTGATGGACCATTTGCGAACTTTACTGGAATGGTAGAGGAGTATGATCTCGATCATGGCAAGTTGAAACTCAACGTGTCGATTTTTGGTCGGAATACTCCTGTAGAAATGCTCTACACCCAAGTCGAAAAAATAATCTAATCAAGAAGGAGCCATCATGGCAAAGAAAATTTCTGAAAAATTCAAAATGATGATCCCGGCCGGTCAGGCCAACCCCTCACCCCCAGTTGGCCCTGCTCTGGGACAGCGTGGTGTCAACATTATGGAATTCTGTAAAGCGTTCAACGAGAAGACCAAAGACAAAATGGGCTTTAAAATCCCGGTGGAAGTCAGCGTCTACACCGACCGTAGCTTCACATTCGAGACCAAGCAACCCCCTGCGACTGACTTGATCATGAAAGAAGCCGGGATCAAAAAAGGGAGTGACAACCCCCTCTTGAACAAAGTGGCAACCCTGAGCAAAGAGCAGATCCTCAAGATCGTCGACCTTAAAATTCAGGATCTTAACACCAACGATCGCGAGCAGGCAGCGAAGATTATCGAAGGCTCCTGCCGCAGCATGGGCATCGAGATCGCAGACTGAAGACTTATCTGACCACTGGATCGCAGTGGGAGCAAACAGCGGAGAAAACAATGGCAAAAAAAATCAGCAAACGAAAACAAACCCTTCTTGAGAAGATTGATAACACCAAAACCTACAGCGTGGACGAAGCGGTTGCGACCGTCAAGTCCCTCAAGTCCGCCAATTTTGACGAAACCGTCGAAGTGGCGCTGAACCTCAACGTCGATCCCCGCCACGCCGATCAAATGATCCGTGGCTCCGTCGTCCTCCCCAACGGAACGGGTAAAACGGTACGTGTTGCCGTATTTGCCAAAGGGGAGAAAGTCGATGAAGCCAAAGCGGCCGGTGCCGATCTGGTCGGCAGCGACGAGCTCATCGAGCAGATTCAAGCCGGCAAGATTGATTTCGATACCGTCATCTCAACCCCGGATATGATGGGTGTTCTGGGAAAAGTCGCTCGGATTCTTGGCCCCAAAGGCCTCATGCCGAACCCTAAGACCGGTACGGTGACTATGGACGTAACAACTGCCGTCAAGAACGCCAAAGGCGGTCAAGTCAATTTCCGTGTTGACAAAAAAGGAAACATCCATGCCGGGATCGGCAAAGTGAGCTTTCCCGAAGAGCAGATCAAAGAGAACCTGATCGCATTCCTCGAAAAGATCAACCGCGCCAAACCTGCCAGTGCCAAGGGTCGCTACGTCCAGAACGCTGCCCTCTCACTCACCATGAGCCCCTCTATCACGCTCGACAGCAGTGAAGTGATGGAGATCAAGTAAGCACCGACGGTGCTTTATCTTAGACTGAAGAAAATCGGGGCGAGAGCTTAAACGGAGGTGACCTTCTCTGAGGTCACCTTTTCTGCGTGGCAGAGAGCCCGGTTCGAAGTCGGAAAGGAGAAGAAATGACCCGTACAGAAAAAGAGCAACTCGTCGCCGAGATGACCGAAGCGTTCAAAGCCTCCCAGGCCGTTGTTGTGTGTGATTACAAAGGTGTTACCCACAAAGAACTGGAAGCCGTTCGCACACTCGCCGCTGAAAACGATGCGCATGTCAAAGTTGTCAAAAACAGCCTGGCATCCATCGCGTTCACCAATGCCGGTATCGAAGGGTTGGAACTCAAAGAGACCAACTTGCTGGTGTGGGGTGAAGATCAAATCAGCACCTGTAAAACGGCCGACAAAGCCGCGACAGAGCTCAAAGATCGCTTCGTGATCAAAGCCGGTGCCCTCGAAGGGCAGTCGGTTGATCTCGCCACGATCAATGCGATGGCGAAATTGCCAAGCCGTGATGAGCTTATCGGTATGTTGTTGAATGTCTGGCAAGCGCCCGTTCGTAACTTTACGATCGGTTTGGATGCCTTGAAACGCAAGCGCGAAGAAGAGGCATAGATCTGTGATGCAGGCGCATTGCAGATGCCTGCCCATATTATGAAAAATAGTTAAAGGAAACACCATGGCCATTTCTAAAGAAGATGTACTCGAATTCATCTCCGGTTTGTCTGTGCTCGAGCTGAGCGAGTTGGTAAAAGAGTTTGAAGAGAAGTTTGGGGTTTCTGCCCAGGCGACTGTCGTAGCAGCAGCGGGTGCCGGTGATGCCGGTGCCGCTGAAGAAGAGCAGACCGAATTTGACGTTGTCCTCACCAGCGCCGGTGCCAAAAAGATCAACGTCATCAAAGTTGTCCGTGCCATCACCGGCCTCGGCCTCAAAGAAGCCAAAGCAGCTGCCGAAGATACTCCGAGTGTCATCAAAGAAGGTGCTTCCAAAGAAGAAGCCGAAGAGATCAAAAAGCAATTCGAAGAAGCCGGCGCAACCGTCGAGCTCAAGTAAGACCCTTTTTCCGGGCTTTTCCTCGGAAATTCTCCTTTAGGGCACTTATTTTCGAGGTGCCCTCCATTCCTGTGCAGATACGTGATGCAGGGATAAACTATTCAGAGACATTTCATACCCTCTTGTTAATAGTTTTTTTGTGTATCATCCAACAAAACTACGAATTCCAACGAAGGTTCGCTCATGTTAAACTCCCTCCACTCTGGCAACCGGCTCCGTGTTGATTTCTCGAAAACACCCCGCGAAATTGAAATCCCAAACTTGCTCCAACTTCAGCAGAAAAGTTACGAAAACTTCTTGATGGTCGATGCGAAGAATCGCAGCACCAGCATCATCGAGAAAACATTCAAAGCGGCATTTCCCATCCATGACCAGCAGAACCGAATCACCCTCGAGTATCGGGGACTTGAGATCGTCAAACCCAAGTATACTGTCCGTGAATGCATGGAGCGCGGTCTTACCTATGCTGTCTCGCTCAAGCTCAATATTGCGCTGATTATCTGGAACCGGGATGAAAAAACCGGTGAGAAACTTGACCCCAAAGAGATCAAAGAGCAGGCGGTCTTTGTCCGGGACATTCCCCTCATGACCGATCGTACCTCGTTTATTATCAACGGAGTCGAGCGGGTCATCGTCAACCAGCTCCACCGCAGTCCCGGTGTTATTTTCAAAGAGACTGAATCGACGACAGCGGTCAGCAAACTGCTCTACTCGGCACAGATTATCCCTGACCGGGGGAGCTGGCTTTACTTTGAGTACGACGCCAAAGATATCCTGTATGCCCGCATCAACAAGCGTCGCAAGATCCCCGTCACGATTCTCTTCCGGGCATTGGAATACAGTAAAGAGGATATCCTCAAGCTCTTCTACGCCACCAAAGAGATTGTCATCAAAGACAACCGTTTCCTCGTCAAATACGATCCGGCAGACTTCGGAGCGCGGGCTGATTACGACATCAAAGACATGGACGGCAATGTCATTGTCGCCTCGGGCAAACGTCTGACGAAGAAAAAAGCGCAGAAACTGCTTGAGGAGGGTCTTGAGTGGATCGAATATCCTCTTGAAATCCTCATGGAGCGTCACCTGGCCAAACCGATCATCAATCAAGAGACGGGTGAAGTCCTCTATGACGTTGTGACACAGCTGGATGAAACCAAGCTCAAGCGAATCATTGATTCGGGTGTAGAGAGTATCCATATCGCCGATGACCTCGCTGCCGATTCCGATAGTTCGATCATCAAAGCCTTCATCGCCGATCATGAGAGTCTCCGTCTGCTGAAGCAGACCGAAGAGGTGGATGACGAGAATGTTCTCGCTGCCATCCGTATCTACAAAGTGATGCGCCCCGGTGAGCCTGTGACACCCGAAGCAGCCAAAAAGTTCCTCGACGGACTTTTCTTCGAGCCGGAGCGCTACGATCTGACCCGGGTCGGACGGATGAAAATGAACCACAAGCTGGGGCAGGATGTGCCCGATTACGTGACCGTCTTGACGGCTGAGGATATCATCAACACGGTTAAGTATCTCATCAAAGTCAAAAACGGTCAGGGGCATATCGACGATCGGGATCACCTCGGAAACCGTCGTATCCGTGCGATCGGCGAATTGCTGGGCAACGAGCTCCACAAGGGGTTAACCAAGATGCAGAAGGCGATCAAGGATAAGATGCCCACGATCAGTGGTTCCTTGGAAGAGCTGATGCCGCACGATCTGGTCAACTCCAAAATGGTCACCAGCTCGATCATGGAATTTTTCTCCGGTGGACAGTTGAGTCAGTTCATGGATCAGACCAACCCCCTCTCGGAAGTGACCAACAAACGCCGTCTCTCGGCTCTCGGAGAAGGAGGATTGGTCAAAGAGCGTGCGGGATTCGAAGTACGGGATGTTCACCCGACCCACTACGGACGGATTTGCCCCATCGAGACTCCGGAGGGGCAGAACATCGGTCTGATCAACACACTCGCCACCTATGCGAAGGTCAACGACCTCGGGTTCATCGAAGCCCCGTACAAGGTGGTCAAAGACCGCCAGGTGACCGATGAGATCGTTTACATCACCGCCACGCAGGAAGAGGACAAGGTGATTGCACCGGCTTCGACCGTGGTGGATGAGAGCGGTTACATCGTCGAAGACTTGATCGAAACACGGCTGAACGGAAACATCGGGCTCAACGAGTCGTCCAAGGTACACTTGATCGACATTTCACCTCTGATGATCTCTGGATCGGCAGCGGCGCTGATCCCTTTCCTCGAGCACGATGATGCCAACCGGGCGTTGATGGGATCCAACATGCAGCGCCAGGCCGTCCCCCTCCTCAAGACCGAGGCACCCATGGTCGGCACCGGGATGGAGGCAGTCGTCAGTCGGGATGCCTGGGAGTCGGTCTCAGCACGGCGAGCCGGGCGGGTTGAAAAGGTGGATGCGCGTAACATTTACATCGTGGGGGAAGATGAAAACGGTGTCTTCATTGACCGCTATTCTCTCGAAAAAAATATGCGCACCAACCAGAACACTACGTTTACCCAGAAACCGATCGTCCATGCGGGCGATGAAGTCGAAGCGGGTCAAGTGATCGCCGACGGCGCAAGCATGGATCAAGGAGAACTGGCACTGGGAAAAAACATCAAAGTCGCCTTCATGCCGTGGAACGGATACAACTACGAAGATGCGATCATCATCTCCGAGAAGCTGATCCGCGAAGATGCCTTTACTTCGGTACACACCTACGAAAAAGAGATCGAAGCGCGGGAACTCAAACACGGTACCGAAGAGATCACCCGGGACATCCCCAACATCCGTGAAGACGAACTGTTGCACCTCGATGAGAGCGGGATTGTCAAGATTGGAACCCACGTCAAACCGGGCATGATTCTTGTGGGCAAAGTCTCCCCCAAAGGGGAAATCCGCCCCACACCCGAAGAGCGGCTCCTGCGAGCCATCTTCGGCGAAAAAGCCGGTCACGTGGTTAACAAATCGCTCTACTGCCCCTCTTCGATGGAAGGGGTAGTCGTCGACATCAAAATCTTTACCAAGAAGGGTTACGAGAAAGATGCCCGATCGATCAAAGCATACGAAGAGGAGAAAGCCCATCTCGACAAAGAGCACCATGATCAACTGCTGATGATCGACCGCGAGGAGATGTTGAGGATCACTACCTTCCTCTCCCGGCAGGAGCTGGTACAGGATGTGGAGCTCAATGACGTCGTCTACAAAGCCGGCGAGAAGATCGACAAAGAGGTCATCACCAACATCAACCGCTTCGTCCTGCGTACCGTAGTGCAGTCGTATTCCGAAGAGGCACAGAAGAAGTATGAAACGCTCAAAAACCACTTCCTCTCCGAGAAGAAGCGGCTCAAAAACGAGCACGAAGAGAAGCTGGCGATCCTTGAAAAAGATGATATCCTCCCCAGCGGCGTCACCAAACTGGTCAAAGTCTACATCGCCACCAAGCGCAAGCTCAAAGTGGGAGACAAAATGGCGGGACGTCACGGAAACAAAGGTATCGTCTCCAACATCGTTCCCGAGATCGATATGCCGTACATGGAAGACGGTGAGCCGGTCGAACTCATCCTCAACCCCCTCGGGGTTCCCTCGCGGATGAACATCGGGCAGATTCTCGAAGTGCACCTTGGATTGATCGGAGCCAAACTCGGTCAGCAGATTCAGGAGATCTTCGATGCGAAACAAAAAGATTTTGTCCAGCAGCTGCGGGCAAAAATG
>WFSU01000107.1 GCA_015485845.1 Nitratifractor sp.
AGACCGTGCAAAAAAATGGAGCTAAAGCTATCGATACTTACCTCGATTATGCTGAGAGTTTTGTCAACTATGTCAAAAAACTCTCGACCGAGGGCAAAGGGCTGACCAAACTGCCCAAAGCGGAGCATTGTATTAAGAGTTACAAGGAGTAAAATACGGGGCTGGGGCTTCAGCCCCACTAACGCGACTGAAGTCGCGTCCCCTCTCATAAAAGCGTTGCCCTGCAACGCATACCAAAATTCCTAACTCCTAATTTTCTACGACCTCATACACTTCCCTAACCTCTGGGGAATTCTCTCCGATCTCTATCGCCGCCCGTACCCGCTTCTCCGCCTCGGCAAAACTCTTCTCATCCCGTGCATGGATGGTCATTAACGGGCTATTGGGGGTGACTTTCTCTCCCAAGGGAATAATATTCTCAAATCCAACACTATGGTCAACGCTATCTTCCGGCCGGAGCCGTCCGCCGCCCAGCCCCACAATAGCCATCCCCAATGCTGTAGTATCCATCGCACTGATGATCCCAGAAGATCCAGCCGTGATGGGGCGAATGATGGGAGCGGAAGGCAGATAGGTTTCATAATTCTCCACGAAATCAGCGGGGCCTCCGAGCATGGCGACCATCTGAGCGAACTTGGCCAGCGCCGATCCATCTGCGAGTACCGCTTCGAGTCGAGCCGTCGCTTCAGCCTCATCGGCAGCCAGTCCACTGTCGATGAGTGCAGCAACCGAAAGTGCCATCGTCACGGCATGGAGGCGGGGGTTGCGTCGGGTGCCGCCCAGGTACTCGACCGCTTCAAGCACTTCGAGGCCATTACCGGCATTCGAAGCCAGTGGCTGGTTCATGTCGGTCAAAATCGCCCGCGTCGTTACTCCGGCAGCATTGGCGATCCCCACGATCGACTCGGCCAACGCTTTGGAAAGGGCGTAGGTGGGCATGAACGCCCCACTGCCTACCTTGACATCCATCACCAGCGTTCCGATCCCCTCGGCCAGTTTTTTCGAAAGAATCGAAGCGGAGATCAGCGGGATACTCTCCACGGTGGCGGTGACATCTCGCACGGCATAGATCCGTTTGTCCGCCGGAGCGAGTGAGGCCGTCTGGCCAATGATCGCCACCCCGCACTCCCGCACGACCTTTTCAAAGAGCGCATCATCGGGCAGGACATTGTACCCCGGGATCGACTCAAATTTATCCAGCGTCCCGCCGGTATGCCCCAGCCCCCGCCCGGAGATCATCGGCACATACGCCCCGCAGGCGGCCAGCATCGGCCCCATCATCAGGGAGACCGTATCCCCTACTCCGCCGGTGGAGTGTTTGTCCACCACCGGCCCGGGGAGATCCGGCCAGGAGAGGGTATTGCCCGAGTCCCGCATCGCCACCGTCAGCTGTGTCTTCTCCTCGAGCGACATACCGTTGAAAAAAACCGCCATCGCAAACGCCGCGATCTGCGCATCAGCGACACTCCCATCAGTCACGCCGGCGACAAACGCATCGATCTCTTCACGGCTCAGCGGCTGATTGTCACGTTTCTTGCGGATAAACTCTTGGGGGATGAACATGGTGGGGCTCCTTTTTGTTCGTGTTACGTGCTACGTGCTAAGTGTTACGCTTTTAAATTGTACATTTTTGGTGCTTATTGGTTGGTATCTATTCGACACCCCACTCCGGAAGTGGAGACTTCAGTCCCACCCCACAGTCAAAATTCGGGGTACCTTCCTGGTGAGGCTAAAGCCGCCACTTCCAGAGGAATGACCAACACGCCACTCTCATCAGCCCACGTAACACGTAACACGTAACACTCAAAACGCTAAAAATTCTCCGGCCCGAACGCCTCGGGCAGCAGCTCCTCGATCGTATAGCTGCGCTGCAATCCCCGATCGAGATCGACCACATGGATCTGCGTCTGCGCATCGCCAAACTCCCGAATCCGCTGCCGACACGCGCCGCAGGGGGTCACCGGAGCCTCCGAGCGCCCCACGATCACGATCTCGCAAATCCGTCGTCCGCCCTGAGCCACCATCGAGCCGATCGCCTGCTCTTCAGCACACGACCCGGAGGGATAGGCAGCATTTTCGACGTTGCACCCACTGTGGATCACACCGTGCTCATCGAGCACCGCCGCTCCGACCAAGAAACGGCTGTAGGGGGCATAGGCGTGGTGGTAGGCTTCGGTGGCGGACGCGATGAGAGGATCAAGAGAGTGTGTTTTTGCATTCATGTGTAGTATGTTACCTGATTGATTTCAAAATAAGCGTCATGTCGAGAAACATGGGTTGAGGCAGTTGATCTTCGAGTGGATGGAAGCCCAGCGAGCGATAGAACGAAACAGCGTCCTCTTCGGCGAGGAGATATAGCCCGGCACATCCGGCTATTTCAGATATCTCCTTCACCTTGTACATCGCATCACGCAACATACGCTTCCCAAGCCCCATACCTTGAAGGTTTTTCTCAACTCCCAGCATACCCAGCTTCACAACCGGAACCATGGGCGGCAAACCGGACGGTCTCTCTTCGCGGCCAAATTGCTCCCGTCCGATCGAAAAAGTATCCAACGTATAAAATCCAACAAACGCTTCTTTGGGATCAAGCAAAACATATCCCTGACTCAGATGGCGTTTTATTCGCTTTTTCAACGATTTTCGGACAAAAGTATTGATCATCTCATTACCGCAGTCGAAACGATTCATCCCCGGATACGTTTGTTCGGGATCGAATTTTTTGAGAGAAAAATCACGCACCGAAAGGTTCCAGATTCATCAGATCTTTTAGGGCTTTGGTCGGCTCTTTTTCTTGATGAAGATAGGTTTCAAAACGGTTCCAGTTTTCTTCAGAGAGCAAGAGCATTTTTTCATCTTTGAGCACTTCTCGAGCCCTTTGTGTCGCCGTGGAGATGAGAAAACTGCTCAGATCCATTCCCAGCGACTTGGCCGCCCCTTGAAGCATTTGCTTGACTTCATGAGACGTTTTAAACTCAATGCGGGCATTCTTAGTATCGGCAACAGCCAACATAGATACTCCTGTACGGATATTATACGGTTATTATATAGTTATTCGATGTGAAAGTCAACCCAAAACAAAAATCGTGCTATAATCCTATCCAACATCCATTCCAAGGAACTTCTATGCAAAATACTATTGCTAAAACCATCGACCATACCCTCCTCGCCCCCGACGCAACACTCGAAAAGATCCAGCAACTCTGCGACGAAGCCGATACCTACGGGTTTGCCAGCGTGTGCGTCAATTCGGGGTATGTCGCCTCGGCAAAAGAGGCACTCGGAGAGAGCAACGTGGCAGTGTGCAGTGTAGTAGGCTTCCCCCTCGGAGCAATGGACACCGAGGCCAAAGCTTTCGAAGCCCGACGTGCCATCGAAAATGGCGCACATGAGATCGACATGGTGATCAACGTCGGTTGGCTCAAATCGGGTCTCATTGAGCGGGTTAAAGCCGACATCATAGCCCTGCGTGAAGTGACTGAAGGACATGTCTTGAAAGTGATCCTCGAAACGGCAATGCTCAACCGTGAGGAGATCATCGTCGTGTGCGAGATCGCCCGGGATTCGGGAGCCGATTTTGTCAAGACGTCGACTGGGTTTGGCGGAGGCGGTGCGACCGTGGAAGATGTCCGCCTGATGAAAGAGACCGTCGGTGACAAGGTACAGGTCAAGGCCTCCGGCGGCGTGCGGGACTATGCGACGGCCGTGGGGATGATAAAAGCGGGAGCAAGCCGGATCGGGGCAAGTGCCGGGATCGCGATCGTCACGGGTGCCCAAGCTGCCGAGGGGGATTACTGATGCGTCGCGTGATCTGGCTGGTGCTTGACTCGTTTGGGATCGGCAACGCTCCCGATGCGGCTGATTTTGGTGATGCGGGAGCCGATACGCTGGGGCACATCGCCGCACAGCGTCCCCTGAGTCTGCCGAACCTCACGGCATTGGGATTGCAGGCAGCTTACGAGATCAACAACGGCACGAAGGCTACTCTTAAAAATGACCGACCTCCCCTTCCCCAAGCCTTTTACGGTGCGGCACAGGAGCAGAGCGCGGGCAAAGATACCCTCTCGGGACATTGGGAGATGGCTGGAGTAGCGATGGATGTGGCGATGCACTTTTTTCCAGATACACAGCCCACTTTTCCGCCTGAGCTCATCCAGACGATCCTTGATCGCGCCAACGCCGAAGGGCTGGCAATCCCCGGCATCCTCGGAGACCGTCACGCCAGCGGAGTCGAGGTTATCAACACTCTCGGTGAAGAACATATCGCTACCGGCAAGCCGATCTTCTACACCAGCGCAGACTCGGTAATCCAGATCGCCGCCCACGAAGAGCATTTCGGGCTCGATCGCCTCTACCGCCTCTGCGTCATCAGCCGAGAAGTGGCCGACGCGTACGCCGTCGGACGGATCATCGCCCGCCCCTTTGTTGGGGAAAAAATCGGTGAATTTGTCCGCACCAAAAACCGCCGGGATTATGCCCTGCGCCCCAGCGGCACCTCCGTCCTCGAATATGCTCAGGCGCAAGGACTCCCCACCGTCGGGATCGGCAAGATCCACGATATCTTCGGCGGTTACGGGATCGGACACAAACGCCCGGCCTACACACTCGAGGGCTTGATGGATGAAACCCTTGCCCAGATCGATGCCGTGCAGGAGTCCGGCATCATCATGACCAATTTCGTCGATTTTGACATGGAGTGGGGGCACCGGCGGGATGTCGAGGGGTATGCGGCGGGACTGGAGTATTTTGACAGCCGTGTGCCAGAGCTTCTGGCGAAATTGCACGAGGACGATCTGTTGATTCTCACCGCCGATCACGGCTGTGACCCTACCTGGAGTGGCACTGATCATACCCGCGAAAACATCCCCGTTTTCGGCGTACTCGGATCGAAAACTATCGGTGAAATCGGCATCCGAGACGGCTTCGGCGATATGGCCGAGACCATCGCCGAGCATCTGGGGATCGCGCACCCCAAACCTTTCGGCACGTCGTTTCTGACACACGGGGATGCCGAATGAGCCTCAACCCCGTCGAAATCCTCGGCTATGCCGGTACGGCACTGGTCGTCCTCTCCTTCCTCAACCGCTCCATGCTCAAACTCCGCCTCCTCAACACCATCGGTGCCGCCATTATCACCCTCTACGCCTTCCTCATCGACGCCTGGCCAATGGTGCTCCTAAATGCCCTGCTGGCGGGGATCAATGGGTATCATTATGTGGTGTTGGTGCGAGAAAGAAACAGAGAAAACGCGTAGGGTGCGCAATTGCGCACCTTCCAACGGTTACATCATGGGGACATTTTGACAATTGCGTTGCGATTTTGGTGTGCTGTTGCACACCCTGCGCGTGGTACTTGATACTTAATCACTTCGAAATTGTTTCTAAACTGCTGGACTTTTTAAAGAAAATGTCGTATAATATATGAAAATATATACGACAAGGAGCCTCTTGTGACATCCAAGATCACATTGTACTCAGAAAAACAACTCATCGAAGAGATCAAAGCATACGCCCGGGAGCACAACACCTCTGTCTCGAAAATGGTCAATGGATTTTTTCGCAACATCCTCGATCGCAAAAAATCTCAGGAACCCGGAAGTAAAATCACCGACTCCCTCACCGGCATTCTGAATGATACTACCGCCTCAAGAGAAACGTACCATGCCCATCTCGTGGACAAGTACCAATGAAGATCCTTCTGGACACTAATATCGTCCTCGATCTTCTGCTGGCGCATGATCCTTTTGTAGACGACGCACGAGCGATATTTCTCCTGATCGAGAACCGACACATCGAAGGATACCTCTGTGCCGATGTGGTCACGACGATCCACTACCTCGTCAGCCGCGAGAGAGGAAAACAATCAGCGGATGATGTCATCACCAAGATGTTAGATATCTTTGAGATTACTCCGGTGGACAAACGGGTACTCACAGAAGCCACTCGCACCCACGGCACCGACTACGAAGACAGCGTCGTCCATACCTCCGCCTACCACGCAGGCATCGACCGGATCATCACCCGAGACCCAAAAGGGTTCAAGCAATCCAAAGTTCCCGTGTCAGCGCCCGGAGAATTTCTGGCATTTATCGAGGGCGGCGCATAAAGGGATTGGGCTTCATCCCCCTTTTCCCTCGTTCCGACCGTCCCGGTCGGAACGCATACGAGAGGACACATCAGAGAAAAACACGCTATCTTCCAGCTGTAACATCCTGTATGCATTCCCATCGAGGACGATGGGAACGAGGTGGAAAAATGCATAAGGGAATTGACGTGCCTCGATCAACACATCTGCGAAGCTTCTTATCGAACGTAGCGATCTAATAACGTCCCTTCAACGCACATAGATAGCAGTCCACATAATCGTATGCGTGCCATATTGGGAGATATGGCACGAGAGGTCACCAATCACCAATACACCAATACACGGTGTGCAACGCACACCTCTCTACCGCTCCTTCACATACGGTACCCCGTCCGCCTTGGGCGCGACGGCGCGTCCGGCGAAGCTGGCGAGGATGGCGACGGTGAGGATGTACGGGAGCGCCTGGATCGCTTGGACGGGGATTTGGCCGATGCCGGCGATCTCGACCCCTTGGAGGCGGATCGAGAGGGCGTCGAGGAAACCGAACATCAGACTGGCGAACATCGCCGGTACCGGCTTCCATTTTCCGAAGATCATGGCAGCCAGAGCGATGTACCCCTGCCCGGCGGACATTTCGCGGATGAAGGAGGCATTTTGGGCGATGGAGATGTACGTGCCCCCGATCCCGGTAAGAATCCCGGCGATCAACACCGCCCGGTAGCGCAGCCAGGCTACGGAGATCCCGGCAGTATCGACTGCATTGGGATTTTCACCCACGGCTCGCAGGCGCAAACCAAAGCGGGTCTTGAACAACACCCACCAGGTCAGTGCGACGGAGAGGAAGGCGACGTAGACCAGCAGATTGTGGCCGCCGAGGATCTTGGTGTAAATATCCCCGAGGATCGGAATGTTCCCGATGGTCTCGGAACCGGGTAGGTGGAGCGGCATGAAGCGGGCGGTATTGGGGAGACTGGGGGTTTGGCCGGACTGGTGGAACCACGCGATCCCCAGTACCACCGTCATCCCTGAGACGATGATGTTGATCGCCACGCCGCTGACGACTTGGTTGCCGTTGTGAGTGATGGAGGCAAAGCCGTGCAGGAGACTCAGCAGCATCGTCGCCACGATCGCCGCCCCCAGCCCTAGCCAAGCCGAGCCGGTGACGGCTGCGACCGCAGCAGAAATGAAGGCTCCGGCAAGGAGTTTGCCTTCGAGGCTGATATCTACGATCCCGGAGCGCTCAGAGAAGATCCCGGCCATGGCGGCCAGTATCAAGGGTGTGGAGACCCGCATCGTCGCCGAGAGGGCTGAGATGATCTCCGTGTACATACTAACGTCCATGGGGCACCTCCTCTGTGGCCTCTGTTCGGGCGAAGAGCCCGAAGAGCCGCTCCAGCCACGGGCGACTCATGTAGGTCAGCGCCCCGCTGAATAGGATAATAAAGCCCTGGATGGCCGTCACCATCTCCCGGGAGATGTTGGGCATCTCAAATGTCAAATCCGCCCCGCCCTGATAGAGCGCCCCGAACAGGATGCTCGCCAGCACGATCCCCAGCGGATGATTGCGCCCCATGAGCGCTACGGCGATCCCGGTAAATCCGTATCCGGCGACGAAATCGAGTAGAAGTTTGTGCTGAACCCCCATGATCTCATTGATCCCCGCCATCCCTGCCAAAGCACCGGAGATGAGCATGGTGAGCATGATAATCTTCTTGGTATTGATCCCGGCATACTCGGCAGCGGGCTCGCTGAACCCCACTGTCCGGATGGCGTAACCCCAGCGGGTGTGCCAGATGAAAAGCCACACCAGCACTCCGGCAATGAGTGCAATGATGAAGCTGAGGTTGAGCGGCGAAGCAGCCACATCGATCCCGAAACGTGCCAGGAAATCGTGGGCAGAGGGGAGCCAGGCAACCGAGTCAAACACACGACTCTCCGGCGACATGCTCCCCGGGACGATGAAGATATTGACCAGCAGATAGACCATGAGGTTGGAGGCGATGAAGTTGAACATGATGGTGGTGATGACGATGTGGCTCCCCCGGTAGGCTTGAAGATACGCCGGGATAGCCGCCCACGCCGCGCCGAAGAGCATCGCCGCTATGATAGCCAGCGGCAGCAGTGCCCAAAACGGCAACATACCATCAAAGGCTAGCAGCACCAGCGCCACACCCAGCCCGCCGATGTACGCCTGCCCTTCTCCTCCGATGTTGAAGAGCATCGCATGAAACGCGACCGCCACGGCCAGACCGGTGAAGATGAAGTTGGTCGCGTAGTAGAGGGTGTAGCCGACCCCTTCAGCATACCCGAAAGCACCCTGAAACATCACGGAAAATGCCTTGAACGGGTTTTCGCCAATGAGTGCGATGACGGCTCCGGCGACGAGGAGTGCCAGAGCGATGTTGATGATCGGGATCAGGATCACGTCCGCCCATGCGGGCAAAGGTTGGCGTCTCATGCGGGAACCTCCTCAGTCGATAGGGTGGGTTCCGGGGTATGGGCGTTGGCCATCATCAGTCCCAGCATCTTCTCATCGGCTTCCGCCGCCGCGACTTCCCCGACGATCCGTCCTTCGAACATCACGATGATCCGATCGGCCAGACTCATTAGCTCATCCAGCTCCCCCGAGACAAGCAATACAGCACTCCCCTCGTCCCGCATGGCGACGATCTGTTTGTGGATAAACTCGATTGCCCCGATGTCCACTCCCCGGGTGGGCTGGCCGACCAGCAGGACTTTGGGGTTGGGGTCCATCTCGCGGGCGAGGATGAGCTTTTGCTGATTGCCACCGGAGAAATTGGCCGATTTGAGAGAGGGGTGAGTTGGACGGACGTCAAATGCCTCCATCAGATGGCGGCTGTGATTGATGATGGCGCTGGGTTTGGTGAGGAAGATGCCGTTGTACTCCGAAGCATTTTGGTAGCCCAAAATGGCGCTCTCGGCCGCCATAAACTCCCGTACCAACCCCCGTCTGAGGCGATCCTCAGGGACATGGGCGACGCTGTAGGATCGTACCTGCTCGGGATCGGTGTGATGTGCGGGGGTGACGGTATGGTCATTGATGAGCACCTCCCCTTCTCCAGGCGGCAGGATACCGGAGAGGACATCGAGCAATTCACTCTGGCCGTTACCCGAGACCCCGGCGATTCCGACGATCTCCCCGGCACACACCTCGAGGGAGACGTGATCGAGTCGGGCGACCCCATAGTGATCGTGGACACTCAGGTTTTCTACCCGCAGGAGTGGGTCTCCCGGCTGGGCAGGAGCTTTGTCGATCGTCATGCGCACCTTGCGCCCCACCATCAGCTCAGCGAGTTCTTCGCGGCTGGTCTCAGAGGTGGTACGGCTGGCGACGATCTCTCCCTGACGCATCACCGAGACATGATCGGTTAGCGCCATGATCTCACGGAGCTTGTGGGTGATGATGATCACCGTCGTCCCCTGCTCCCGCAGCGAACGGAGAATCGCAAAGAGTTGATCAGTCTCCTGGGGGGTCAGCACGCCGGTGGGCTCATCGAGGATGAGGATACGGGCTCCCCGGTAGAGGGCTTTGAGGATCTCGACCCGTTGGAGCTGGCCGACCGGGAGGTCGCTGATGAGCGCATCCTTGTCTACCGAGAGTCCAAATTCATGCTCCAGTCGATCCAGTTCCGCTGCCGCGTCGGTGATGCTGCGTGCGAGCATCGCTCCGCTCTCCGCCCCAAGCATCACGTTTTCCAACACGGTGAAATTCTCCACCAGCATAAAGTGCTGGTGCACCATCCCGATCCCCGCACCGATCGCATCGGACGAATTGCGGATAGGGGTGCGCTTGCCAAAGATATGGATCTCCCCCTCATCGGCTTCGTAAAAACCATAAAGGATACTCATGAGCGTCGATTTGCCTGCACCGTTTTCACCGACGATACCGTGGATGGTGCCGGTCTCAACTTTCAAGTTGACATGTTTGTTGGCTTGAACAGTACCGAAGCTTTTGGAGATGTTGCGCAGATCGATCGCGAGGGTGGAATCAGAAGAGGTGATATCATTAGGTGCCATGGGTGCGTAGCCTTTTATGGGCATCTTAAATAATAGGTCATACCCACACGACCGATTATTAGAGGTGCCTTTGTATTTCGAACAGCCGCGCGAGGGCGGCTGTTCGATTGCAGGACGGTATGACTATTTACAGCTGTTGTCACTCATGTAATCGTGGACCTTGATCTTGCCTGCGATGATGTCCTCACGGGCTTGGTCGACCGCTTTTTTCATGGCGGGTGTGATGAGCTTCTCATTGTACTTATCCAGCGCCCAGCCGACACCGTTCTCTTTGAGTCCGAGGACTTTGAAGCCCGGCTTGAATGTACCCTCTTTGACAGACTTGAGGAGGTCATAGGCTGCGACATCGACCCGCTTGACCATGGAGGTGAGCATGGTGCCCGGCTGGAGGTAGTTTTGGTTGGAGTCGACCCCGATGGCGAGCTTGCCCGCATCTTTGGCGGCCTGATAAACCCCGACACCGGTACCGCCGGCCGCAGCGAAGACCACATCGGCTCCCCGGTCAAACTGCCCTTTGGCCAGCTCCCCACCCCGGCTGGGGTTGTTCCAGGCACTGGGGGTGCTGCCGGTCATGTTGGCGAGCACTTCGGCTTTGGGATCGGCATACTTGACCCCCTGCTCGTACCCGCACTCAAACTTGCGGAT
>WFSU01000108.1 GCA_015485845.1 Nitratifractor sp.
CCGTTGGCATTTCGCGCGGCGCGTCCGGCGGTCTGGATGAGAGCGGTTTCGCTCCGCAGAAACCCTTCTTTGTCGGCATCAAGGATCGCGACGAGGGAGACTTCGGGGAGATCCAGCCCTTCCCGGAGCAGGTTGATCCCCACCAGCACATCGAATTCGCCCAGCCGCAACGATCGGATGATTTGGTTGCGCTCGATGGCATCGAGGTCGGAGTGCATGTACTGGACTTTGAGTCCGAGGTCATTATAGTAGGTGCTGAACTCTTCGGCCATTTTCTTGGTTAGCACTGTTACGAGGACACGCTCATTTTTGGCAACGACCTCTTTGATCCGATCGTGGAGATTTTCGACCTGATATTCGCTGTCAATCACTTCGATCTCGGGGTCGAGCAGTCCGGTGGGGCGTACCACTTGCTCGGCGATCACCTCGGAGAGATCGGTTTCGATCTCATTGGGGGTGGCGGAGACGAAGAGGTAGTGGGGTGCTTTATTAATGTATTCGTCAAACATCAATGGTCGATTGTCCAGAGCACTTGGCAGTCGGAACCCATACTCGACAAGCACCTCCTTGCGGCTGCGGTCTCCGGCGTACATCCCTCGAAACTGGGGCAGGCTCACATGGGATTCATCGACGATGACGAGGTAGTCGCGCCCCATCGCTTCAAAATAATCCATCATCGAGTAGGGGGTTTCACCGGGCGCTTTGCCCGTCAGATGCCGGGAGTAGTTTTCGATCCCTTTGCACATCCCCGTCGCTTCGATCATCTCGAGGTCAAACTCCACCCGCTGTTTGAGCCGCTGGTACTCTACCATCTTGTCCAGCCGTTTGAGCTGGTCGAGCCGCTCTCCGAGCTCCTCTTCGATGCTTTTGACCGCACGGGCGAGTTTCTCCTGAGAGACGATGAACTGGTTGGCGGCGTAGATCACCACTTCGTCCAGGGGGGGCTCTTTCTCCCCGGTGAGGGTATTGAACCGATAGATCGATTCCACTTCGTCGCCAAAAAACTCCACCCGGACGGCCATCTCTTCATAGTACGCCGGGTAAATGTCCACCACTTCGCCGTTGACCCGGAAGTCCCCCCGGTCAAAAAACGCATCGTTACGTTTGTACCCCATCTCGACGAGCTTGAGCAGGAGTGCGCGTTGGGAGTACTCTTCGCCCACGACGATCTTCTGGACGATGCTGCGGTAGTCTTCGGGGGAGCCGAGTCCATAGTTGGCTGAGACGGAGGCGATGACGATCACATCGTCATGACTCAGCAGATTGGCCGTGGTGCTCAGCCGCAGCCGTTCGAGCTCCTCGTTGATCGCGCTGTCTTTTTCGATAAACAGATCCTGCCGGGGGATGTACGCCTCGGGCTGGTAGTAGTCGTAGTAGCTGATAAAGTACTCGACATGGTTGTTAGGGAAAAAGGAACGAAACTCACTGTAGAGCTGTGCAGCGAGGGTTTTGTTGTGGGTCATGATGAGGGTGGGCTTCTGCGTCGCCTCGATGATCTTGGCCATCGTATACGTCTTGCCTGATCCGGTGACCCCGACAAGGGTCTGGTAGCGGTTGCCGGTGTTGATGGAGTCGGAGAGCGCTTTGATTGCCGCTGGTTGATCACCGGCAGGAGCATAAGAGCTGCTTACAGAGAATTTCATAATGGCTGCACCATCAAATTAGAAATTAGAAAGTAGAAATTAGAAGTTATTGTTTGCGTTACCTTTTGAGAATTAGAAATTAGAAGGTAGAAATTAGAAGTTATTGTTTGCATCACCCTTTGAAAGTTAGAAATTAGAAAGTAGCAATTAGAGGTTAGGGGGTGTGTCATTTGGTGCTATCCTTGTTTTTGATGGTTTTGGTGATGGAGACAAGTAGTCCAATGAGTTCCTTGTTGTCGGAGAGCATACTTTTGTGTATAATGGGCGTGATGTAGTTGGTGTCTTTAAGGAGGTCAAGCCAGTATTTTGTTTCATTAGCTTCTTTGAGAGCTACCATGAGTTTATTTTGAAAATCAGCACGCGACTGAGCAAATTTTGATTCACTGATGAGTGCCCCTATTGCTGTCCCGGATCGTAACACCTGCTTGCTGAGGACAAATTCTCTGGATTCTTTATGAATATACTGAACCATTTTGACAATACGGATCGAAAAAGCATAACTTTTTACATAAAGGAAATTTTCATCCATAATTTTCCTTAAATTTCTAATTTTACCGTTATTATACCATGACAAATATTGTACCATTTTACCGTTATTTTCTAATTTCTAATTTCTAATTTCTAATTCTTCAATGTTCTTCCGCTATCATAACAGCAAAACTATAGGAAGGAAGCCCATGTCTGCCCTCGATCGTCTCAAAGAAAAAATCGAAACATGGAAAAAGCGTCTCGATGAGCTGGAGCAGGAAAACCGGGAGCTCAGAGAGCAGCTGGATCGTGCCGATGAAGGGGAGTTTGCCGATGAGACACTACTCGCGGAGCTGGCAGAGTGTCAGAATACGGTGACGGCGCTCAAAGAGGATATCGTAGAAAAAGATCAGGAGATCGAAGAGATCATCGCCAAAGTCGAAGCATTGATCGACGGATAATCGGAGGAAACCATGAGAGACATAGCCCTGACCATAGACGGAGGCCGCTACAAGGCCAAAAACCTTGACGACACGTTCGCCGACTTTATCGAAAACGACCTGGCCAACGCCGATCTTCATCTCGATCGGGACAACAGTGCTGAGCAAATGTTTGTCGCCTATCTCCGCCTTGCCAGCCGTTGGTATAACTACGAAAGAGAGATCGATCAGATCCTTCATGACATGGAAAAAGAGTGATCGGTCAAAAGAGTTGACAATTTTTTGACAAATTTGCGTTATACTTCGTTCCGGATCAGTTGTTGAACTGATACCTAAACATACCCAAGGAGTTAATCATGACTAACATGAGACGCGGTTTTACAATGATTGAGTTGATCTTCGTGATCGTTATTATCGGAATTTTGGCAGCAGTTGCCATTCCTAAATTGGCAGCCAACAGAGACGATGCTACAGCAGCTAAGTGTGTCCAGGATGTTTCATCCGTTATTTCTGAGGCTACAACAGAATACGCTAAACTTGGTTACACTAAGTTTCAAACTCTGACAATCGCTGATCTTACAAATGTCAATACTGGCGCGACAGGTAATGAAACTGGTTTGACTCAAGCAGGTACGGCACTTGTTAAATCCGGTTTGAACTATAACTGTGAAGGTGGAGAGGTAGTGGCTATTACCTTTGCTCAGAATGCAAGTGATTCTTCTATCTACGAGATGACTTTGGATACCAGTGGACAGAGCACCACAGTTCCTGCTGCGATCAAAGGAGCTAAGCTTCTTGAGAAAAATATGAATATTTCAGCCGGTGGATCAAAGGCAATTAAGCTCTAACCCCTTCGGGTACCGAAGCCCTTTTGGGCTCGGTCATCTAAAAGAAATTGTTTTTTCTTATTTCCAAATAGAATTTGGTTATAATAAAAAACAAATTTGGCTTGGAGAAGGAACCACATGACTACAAATAATAGATCTGCTTTCACAATGATTGAATTGGTTCTTGTTATTGCCGTCATTGGGATACTCTCTGCTATAGCCATACCAAAATTTGCCGGTGTCCGAGACGATGCCACTATCTCAAAAGCCAAATCCACACTTGCCTCTGTACGCAGCGCCATTGCAACCGAGCGGCAAAAACGCATCCTAAAAGGTGATTTTACAACTATTGGTGATTTATCAAAAACCCATGGTGCGAATCAAATGATTTTTGATGCTTTCGATGGCAATGCATCGAATACAGTTTTGGAATACGCACCGCGTGCATGTAAAAATGCATCACAGAGAGGCTGCTGGATCAGTCATAGTGCCACTTCATATGTTTATCGGATGCCCATATCCGGTGATGTGACTTTTACTTTGGCCAATCAACGCTTGACATGTGATCCAAATAATGTCACGACTGGAAAATACTGTAAGCGTCTCACCGAATAAAGGACAATAAATATTTCCCTGTATTGTTGTGCTTTTCTGTTTCCGAACTTGGGAAAAATCTACCCGATAAAAAATATGGTATAATCCTACCATGAAAAATGAGATCACAGAAAGATATGCACGTATAACAAAAGAATGTTTTTGGGAGTATCGCTTCACTGCCGGGGCTATCTCATAAGAGAAGAGAGATCTTTGAATTATTACGAAATTGTCCTTTTGAGGTCATCCGCCCCAACCTTGACCTACACCTCCACCCAAAAGCTCACCATAGGCTCTATCGTATCGGTACCGCTGAAAACGACGGTCAAAGAAGCCGTAATCCTTGATGAGGTGGATCAGCCCGATTTTGAGACGGCAGAGATACTATCCGTTACAGATCGGTACTACTCTTCCGAACAAATGTCCATTGCCAAGTTTATTGCTGAATATTATTTCTCTTCGTTTTCGGAAGCTATATCATTATTTATTCCATACCGTAGGTCGGGATCCCCTGACCCCGACAATCGACCATCAAATGATGTAGGTATGCACAAACGTCTGGATGTCGGGGTAGGGGTACCCCGACCTACATTGTCTCCTGAACAACAACAAGCCTACGACCAACTCCTCCAAACAGAGAAAGCTCTCCTTTTCGGTGTGACGGGTTCAGGTAAGACGGAAATTTTTATTTCGCTCATGTTTAAAATGCTTGAAGAGGGCAAAACCTCCATTTTCCTTATGCCTGAGATTTCGTTGACACCGCAGATGGAGAAGCGGCTCAAAGCCTACTTTGGCGATGCGGTGGCGATGTGGCATTCGAAGATCACGAAGAAGAAAAAAGCGCAGATCCTCGAAGGGATCGAGAATGGATCGATCCGGATCGTGGCCGGGGCGCGGTCGGCTCTGTTTGTGCCGATGCATGATTTGGGGCTTATCATTGTTGACGAGGAGCATGATGACAGCTACAAGGCCATGACCCGTCCGCGCTACCATGCACGGGATGTGGCGTTACTGATGGGGCAGAAACTCGGAGCCAGGGTTGTGCTTGCTTCGGCCACTCCCTCAACCGGAAGTTACCACAAGCTCGATGTGGTCAAACTCGACCGTCCGTATATCCAAACCAGAAAACGGTATCGATTTGTCTCCGGGAAGGGGCTTACGCCAACGATTACGCAGGCAGTCGAAGCTAATTATGCATCGGGTAACCAATCGCTCGTCTTTCTCCCTACACGGGGGAACTTCAAATACCTCACCTGTCCCAGCTGCGGGACGACGCACAAATGTCCGTTTTGTTCGGTGGGGATGGCGCTCCATCGTAAAGGACGGCATCTGAAATGCCACTACTGCAACTACACCGAGCCGATCCGGGAGGGTTGCCCGATATGCGGATATGCACCGCTGAGCAGTGAGCGGATGGGGACGGTCGAGGCGATCGAGCAGCTCGAAGAGGCGATTCCCGGTCTCCGTATTGAGCAATTCGACAAAGACAGCATCACGACAGCGACCAAGCTCAAACAAGCATTGAAACGTTTTGAATCCGGTGAAAGCCAAGTGCTGCTCGGTACCCAGATGCTTTCCAAAGGGCACGACTATGCCAATATCACGCTGAGCGTCATCCTTGGGTTGGATTATATCAGTGGGCTGGCGGATTATCGAGCACGCGAGCGGGCGATGAGCCTCCTCTTTCAGATCGCCGGACGCAGCGGACGTGCTAGAGAAGCCGACGTAATCGTCCAGACGGGTGACCCGGAGTTTTATCGGCCGTATCTCGGGGACTATGAGACGTTTCTGACCGAAGAGCTTGCCTTTCTCAAATCGGCCGGGTACCCCCCGTTTTCGTCACTGGCACGTATCCTGATCGCCCATAAGGACGAAGCCAAAGCCGCCAAGATTACCCTTGACACTGTCACACAGCTGCAAACGTTTGACGCCTTCGAGATTATCGGCCACGGCAAAGCCCCCATCGAGCGGATTGCCGACAAATATCGTTTCGTTATTCTTCTCCGCTCCCCCAACCGTGTCCCACTTCTCAAGGCTCTTCACGCCGTCGATCGGCGGGAGATCGAGATCGACATGGATCCGGTGGAATTTTCGTGAGAAAATTCCACGTGAATAATTAATAGTGAATAGTGAATAGTTATGGTATGCTTTTATATCATATATTATTTCGCGTAGGGTGTGCAATTGCACACCTGCCAACGGTTCCCCCCCCGGAAGCGGAGACTTCAGTCCCGCCCTAATGCATCAAGTAAATGGTGACCTTTGGGTGAGGCTGAAGCCTTCACTTCCAGATAAATCGCGATGCGATTTTGGTGTGCTATTGCACACCCTACGTGGATTGCATAGAATTTGAAGGATGATGATGAAACCAAGAGTCCCCACTAAAAAAATTTATGTTGGCGATGTCGCTGTGGGCGGTGATGCCCCCATCTCTGTCCAGTCGATGACCTACAGTGATACGCGGGATGTCGAAGCGACGGTTGCGCAGATCAATCGGCTCCATTTTGCTGGAGCGGATATGGTGCGGGTGGCGGTACCGGATATGGAAGCGGCACTGGCACTCAAGGCAATCAAAGAGCAGATATCATTGCCCTTGATTGCGGATATCCACTTCAATTACCGCTTGGCACTCGAAGCGGCCAAATGGGTCGATGCTGTCCGGCTCAATCCGGGAAATATCGGAGAGAAAAGTCGCATCACCGAGATCGTCAAAGCGTGCCAGGAACGCAATCTACCTATCCGTATCGGGGTTAATTCCGGTTCATTGGAAAAAGAGTTTGATCAAAAATATGGCCCGACAGCCGAGGGGATGGTCGCCAGTGCCGAGTACAACATCAAGTATCTCGAAGATCTTGGCTTTACCGACATCAAAATCTCTCTCAAAGCCAGTGATGTCGAGCGTACCGTCGACGCGTATCGGATGCTCCGCCCCAAAGTGCCGTATCCGTTTCACCTTGGGGTGACCGAAGCGGGGACAATCTTTCATGCGACGGTCAAGTCGGCTATCGGGCTGGGGACACTGCTGCTCGACGGGATCGGGGATACGATGCGGGTCTCGATCACCGGAGAGCTCGAAGAAGAGATCAAAGTGGGCAAAGCGATCCTCAAAGACTCCGGTCGGGTCAAAGATGGGCTCAACATCATCTCCTGCCCCACGTGCGGACGGATCGAAGCCGATCTGGTCAGTGCCGTGGCGGAAGTCGAGCGTCGCACGGCTCACATCAAAGCCCCCATGGATGTCTCCGTCATGGGCTGTGTAGTCAACGCCATCGGCGAAGCCAAACATGCCGATGTCGCCATTGCTTTCGGCAAAGGGCAGGGGCTCATCATGGTCAAAGGGGAAGTGATTGAGAAACTCCCGGAAGATCAGTTGGTCGATCAATTTGTGGAAGAGGTGGAGAAAATGGCGGAGACGTATGAGTGAATAATTAATAATGAATAGTGAATAGTTGTGGTATGCTTTTCTTTCGAAAAGCTTTCATTGAAAGGGATAGGGAATGAATCAAATGTTTCAGTTTAAAATAATAGCATTGCATAGCAATGCAAACCGAAACTATTCACTATTTACTATTCACTATTCACCCAAAACTCCAACGGAGTTTTGACATGGAAAATCTATATAACCTCAATGTCGAACGTGCTGTCCTCTCGGCGATCCTGTTTGACCCGCAGATTGTGGAGGATGTCGCTTCACGCCTGAAGCCGGAGGATTTTTATCTGCCGTTTCATCAGCATGTGTTCGCCTCAATGGAAGAGCTCTCAATCGAAGAGAAACCGATCGATGAAGAGTTTCTGCGCAAGAAGCTTCTCAAAATCGGCAAGTTTGATGAGGTGGCGATGGTCGATATCCTCTCGGCCAACCCCATCACCAACACCAAAGCCTACGTCGGAGAGATCAAAGCACATGCGAACAAACGGGCACTGGTCACTCTGGCAACCGAGATCAAAAAAGTCACCATCGAAGATGATCTCGAAGCGGATGAGGTAATGAACCTCGTTGAGCGTAAGCTTTATCAGATTACCCAGGAGAGTACCTCGGAAGATTTTCGAGAGTCAGACGAAGTGACCGTGGCCATGATGGCGGAGATCAATCGCCTCAAAGCGATGGGCAACTCCAAACTCATTGGGGTCGATACCGGATTTCGCAACCTCAACGACCGAACGAGCGGTTTTGGTAAAGGGGATCTTGTCATCGTCGCGGCACGCCCGGCTATGGGAAAATGCCTTGGGAAAGGTACGCGTGTCGTGATGCATGACGGAACACTTAAAAACGTCGAAGATGTCAAAGTGGGCGATCAGCTGATGGGAGATGATTCGACACCACGGCGGGTACTTTCTTTGGCCAGAGGGCGGGAAGAGATGTACTGGGTGCGCCAAAACAAAGGGATCGACTATCGCGTCAATAAATCGCATATTCTTTCTTTGAGGCGTTCACGGAACGAAGGGTCTCATACTCACGGTGACGTTCTCAATATTGAGGTAGGGGATTATATCGAGAAAACCGATAAATTTAAATCCAATTATAAGGGATACAAAGTCGCCATTGAATTCGAGGAAAAGCCTCTTGAGGTGGAGCCGTATTTTTTGGGTCTTTGGCTGGGGGATGGGCGCAGTTCGGATGTGCGAATTGCCAGTGAAGATGAAGAGGTTGTCGCGTATCTGCATGCGTATGCAGAGCGCCTTGGGATGCAGGTTCATACCTACGAGGCTGAGGGGAAATGCCCTATGTATGGGATCACTCATCCTGATAAAACAGTGATGATGAAGGATTCATTGCAAGCAAAATTACGCAATCTCGGTCTGATTGGCAACAAGCATATCCCCCACAGCTATACGGCCAATTCGGCTGAGAACCGTCTGCAGCTTTTGGCAGGATTGTTGGACAGTGATGGGTATTATGATGCACAATACCACATCATGGAGATCACCCAAAACAGCAAGGCATTGGCTGAGCAGATCAAGTATTTGGCAGATACTTTGGGGTTCCGCACGTCACTTATTGCCAAAAAAGCCTCCATAAAAGCACGCGGTTTTGAACGAGAAGTTTGGCGGGTACGCATTGCAGGAAACTTAGAGATCATCCCGACACGGATTGCTCGCAAACAGCCACGACCATTGGCCTCCAACCGTGACCA
>WFSU01000109.1 GCA_015485845.1 Nitratifractor sp.
CGGTACACACGAGAGATGAACTCGAACCTCATCTTTCATCACCGTCATTATAGCGGGGATATGGTGTAGAAAGCTTAAAATAACACAAAGAGGACTAAATAATTACAAAAAGCAAGTATAATGCTTCCATGAAATGTCCTATTTGCACCTCAGACACCACTGCTTTTGTTGATCAAAAGCCCCGGATCACTTACCATTCTTGCCTGTCATGCGGCTACATTTTCAAGTCTCCTGAGCACCACCACGACTTCCCCGCCCAGAAAGCCCGCTACGATCTACACGAGAACGATCCGGATGATCCGGGCTACCGGGCGTATTTTCAGCGTTTTCTCGACTACGTGCTTCCGATGGTGCCTGTCGGGGGGAGGGCGCTGGACTTTGGTTGCGGGGCTTCCGATCTGCTGGCATCGATGCTTACCGAGGCCGGCTACACCACCGACCGCTACGACCCAATCTACCACCCCGACTCGGCGTATGTTTCCCAGAGCTACGATCTCATCGTCTCCACCGAAGTCTTCGAGCACCTCGACGATCCTCTCACCACCCTTCGTCATCTGCGTGATCGCCTCACCCCCACCGGCTATATCGCCCTTCAGACCCAGTTTCTCCCCGATACCCGTGAAGCATTCCTCGACTGGTACTACCGTCTCGATCCGACGCATATCGGATTTTTCACACCCCGGACGTTTGCTGTGATGGGAAAGTTGCTTGGATTGCGGGTTGTTGGGGAGGAAGGGGTTAATAAGGTGGTGATGGCCTAACCCCATCATTATCCTTTTTCATGCATAATACCCCAAACCATTCACAGGAGTCATCCATGATCAAAATTTCTCATATCGCTCTTGCGCTTGCTGTGCTCGGATTGACCGCGCAGGCACAAACGCAACCTATAAAACCCTTTAACCCTCAGATTCAGACCGGTGGGGATTTGACGATCGATAAGCTGCGTCAGCAGAATCTTACCGTCGTCAAGAAAGCCGTCGAGGGGATTCGCTTGACTCTTCCTCAGAAAGTGGATCCATTTACCCAATTTGTTGCCATCGACAGCAACGGTACGCGGCTGATCTATACCTTTGCCGTGGATGCCGGACCCAAGACCGATGAGGCGCTTCGGGCAAAAGGGAAGAAAATGGCACCGCGCGTCCTCAAAGGGATGTGCGGTTCGGCCGATCGGTTCATCCAGGCGGACATCGCGCTAACCTATCGCTATGTCAACAAAGCCACCCAAACAGAGATCCTCCGTGTCGATGCCGACAAGAAGCTCTGCCCGGAGAAAAAACCGAACAAATAGGCTGTATGCAAGGGCTTTGCCCTTGCATTTACGGGACTGAAGTCCCTGCTCCTAATAGAGATCGAACCAACAACATTACAAACAGGAACGATTCGTCATGAAACTTACTTCTCTCTTCCTTGCTGTGCTCCTCCCTGTCTTCGCTTACGCCCGCTTTACCGCGCAGCCAAGCCAGACGTGTGAAGCGTACAACAACATGAAGCACACCAAAAATACCCATCACGTCCTCCTTAACCCCGGTCACGACTACACGGTTGTCAAGAAGCACAAGGGGCAATATTTGATACTATTAAAAGGGGAATCCCCGGCGCAACGCTGGGCGGATGGGAGCTGTTTTTCAGGTGGGAAGCGGACAAACGTAGCCTCCAAAAAACCGTCACCCCGTAAAAAATATCAAAAACCGATATTTCCAAATACCAAAAAGGGCGGAAAAACCGAACTCCTCGTACTCAGCTGGCAAAATGCCTTCTGCGAAACCCATCGCAAGAAGCAGGAATGTCGGCAGGATAGAGGAGGGGATGCCGGGCATTTGACCCTGCATGGTCTCTGGCCTCAGCCACGCAGCAATGCCTACTGCAAGGTGCCAAAAAAGACCGTTTCTCGGGATAAATTTCATCAATGGAAAACGCTTCCAAACATTGACACCAACCCAGAAACCCTCGAATTGATGGATCGTTATATGCCTGGGTATGTCTCGTACCTCCACAAACACGAATGGATCAAGCACGGTACGTGCTACGGTACCACGGCAGACAAATATTTCCATGACGGCCTCACCCTGGCCAAGGAAGTGGACAACTCTGCCGTGGGTAAACTGCTAAAAAACAACATCGGCAAGCGTGTCACGCTCGGGGTGATCCGCCATGCGTTTGACCGGGCGTTCGGGATGGGTGCCGGGCAGCGCGTCGAGATGAAATGCGACCGCGGACTCCTCACCGAACTCTGGATCAACCTCCGCGGCCACGGGGATCACATCCAACCCCTCATCACCAACGCCCCCAAACGGAAAAGCCGCTGCCGACAGGCGAGGGTGGATGCGAAGTAGATTTTGATATTTTGAGTTTTTGAGATATACTTATAATTATCAAAAAGGAGATCGCATGATGACACAACGCATTTATCTTGATGTTAGTAGTGATATTTACGAAACAGTGCTTTCATTGTTGAAGCGTTTTCCGAAGAATAAAATAAACATGAGGACAGAAAAAACAGTCCAAGAGAAGCCCGAAAAAGACCAAGATATATTTTCCCAAACATCGGGGCTATTAAAATCCCATCATGTCGATCCGGTTGCATGGCAAAAAAAAATGCGTAACGAGTGGGATAGGGCGTGAAATATTTGGTTGATTCCAATATCATCATTTATCACTTAAACGGTGATGTAAAAGCTACAGATTTTTTACGCAACAACCATCATCAAATTGCTTTGTCACAGATCACATATGTAGAGGTTCTCTCATTTCCCTATTCTGCGCAGGAAGAGGATGAAGTTAAGCAGTTTTTGTCAACATTTATGCTGCTAGATATCAATAATGTGATTTCTGATATCGCAATAGATAATCGTAAAGTCAAAAGAATAAAACTCCCCGATAATCTCATTGCTTCTACAGCCATCGCGTATGGGTTGACTCTCGTAACGCACAATATCAAAGATTTCGCAGGGCTGAACCTTCCGTTGCTCGATCTTCTCTGATAAAATATTCCATTAAAAACACAAAAGGAACTCGCATGAAAACCATCATTTGGCACAACCCACGATGCAGTAAATCCCGCGCAGGGCTCAAATACCTCGAAGAGAAGGGAGTCGAGCATGAGGTCGTCCGCTATCTCGATACGCCGCCGACGGCAGATGAATTGACCGAATTATTAAAAAAACTTGACATGAGTCCCCGGGAGCTAATGCGCACCAAAGAGGCGATCTATAGGGAACTGGGACTCAAAGAGGTCACTGACGATGCCACACTCATCGCTGCGATGGTCGAACACCCCAAGCTGATCGAGCGCCCCATCGTCATCCGGGGCGACAAAGCCGTCGTGGCGCGTCCGGCAGAGAGGATTGACGAGATACTGTAGCGCTTTTCAGGGGTTTGGACTTCAGTCCAACCAAACGCGACTAGCGTATCTCAGGAGCAGGGACTTTAGTCCCGTCAGGTGGAACTTGAAGTCTGCCTCCTTGATTTCAGTGGGACTGAAGTCCCAGCCCCTTTTGGTTTTATACGGGACTGAAGTCCCTACTCCTGATCTGACAAAATGAACCCACAAACACTTTTTCGCTAAAATCGCGGCAATACTTTACAAGACCAAGGAAAACCACCGTGATAGGAACCGTTAAACTTACCCAGCGCTACGGCAAGCGCGTTCTCTTCGACAAGATCACCATCACCCTCGACAAGGGCAAACGCTACGGGCTCATCGGCGCTAACGGTGCGGGCAAATCGACCTGGATGAAGATCCTCGCCGGGGAGCTCGAGCCGACCGATGGCGAAGTGCAGATTCAGCCCGGAGCCAAACTCGGGATGTTGGGGCAGAACCAGTATGCTTTTGAGGACTTTACACTCAAGGATGCCGTACTCTATGGCAACAAACGCCTCTACGATGCTCAGAAAGAGAAAGAGAAGCTCTACATGGAGGGGGATTTCGAGGATGATGCGGTCAATAACCGCCTCGCTGAGCTCGAGATGGTCTGCGCGGACGAAGACCCCACCTACGAGTCGGACGTGCATATCGAGAAGCTTCTCGCCGCGCTGGGTTTTCCTGCTGAACAGCACGATGATCTGATGAGCTCGCTCACCGGTGGGGATAAATTCAAGATTCTTCTCGCGCAAGTGCTCTTCCTCAAGCCCGATATCCTCCTGCTGGACGAGCCGACCAACAACCTTGACATGGCGACCATCAGCTGGCTCGAGCGGGAGCTCAAGCGCCACGAAGGGGTGCTGGTGGTGATTTCCCACGACCGTCACTTCCTCAACGCCGTCGTCACGCATATTCTCGATTTGGACTTCCAGACCATCCGGGAATTTAGCGGCAATTATGACGACTGGTACATCGCGGCCAACCTGCTGAGCAAACAGGCCGAAATGGAGCGCAATAAAGCCCTCAAGGAAAAAGAGGAGCTTGAGAAATTCATCGCCCGATTCTCCGCCAATGCCTCCAAAGCCAAGCAGGCCACCAGCCGCCAGAAGCAGCTTGACAAACTCGACGTCGGCGAGATCAAACTCTCCAGCCGTCGCGACCCCTCGATCGTTTTCAAGCCCAACCGTGATATCGGTAACGAAGTGCTCGACGTGAATGGGCTGGGCAAACGCTACGATGACAATGTGGTTTTCGAAGATTTGAGCTTCAAAATCCACAAAGGGGACAAAGTCGCCATCATCGGTGCCAACGGCGTGGGGAAAACCACGCTCCTCGAGATCCTCATGGGCAAGCTCGAAGCCGACAGCGGTACATTTAAATGGGGGCAGACCATCCATAGTACCTATTTCCCTCAAAATACCACCGATCTGGTGCAGGGGGATGAGAAACTCTACGGCTGGATTCAAAACTTCGATCAAAAATGGCACATCGATGAGATTCGCAAATGCTTGGGGCGGATGCTCTTCAGCGGAGAAGATCAGGAAAAAGAGGTCGGTGCCTGCTCCGGAGGGGAGAAGCACCGGATCATGCTCAGCAAGATGATGATGGACGCGGCCAACTTCCTCGTCCTCGATGAGCCGGACAACCACCTCGACCTCGAGGCGATCGTCGCGCTTGGTGAAGCGTTGCACGCCTATCAGGGTGGTGTCATC
>WFSU01000110.1 GCA_015485845.1 Nitratifractor sp.
ACCTCCACACTCCACCACCTCGTCTATGCCACTGAACACGCCCGGCGAGGCACCGTCAGCCGCGTAATCCATCGCGGGCACCACTCCCACAGCGACCAGGTGGCCAAAAACATCCTCCGGCATAATGCCCGGGGGATTTTTGATGCGTTGATCAAAGTGGAGCACTCCGCGCCCAAGACCATCGCGCACCAAAACAACCAGGCTGTCCTCCTCGACGAGGGTGCCTATATGGCGAGCAAGCCTCAGCTGGAGATTTACATCGACGATCTGGAAGCGAGCCACGGCTCCACCACCGGCCAGCTCGATCCCAAAGCACTCTTCTATCTCCGCTCGCGCGGTATTGGTGAGGAAGAGGCCAAAAAGATGCTCATCCTCGCCTTTGCCAACACCCTTATCGATCGGATCGAAGACAAAGTATTGCGCGAATGGATCCACCAGAGTTTTGAAGCGGTCTATTATGGGCAGACCCATGTGGAGTGCCTCGAGACATGCCATGGGTGTGAGGAAAGATTAGAAGTTAGAAATTAGAAGTTAGAAATTTTTAACACGTAACACTTAGCACTTAACCCAACAAAAAGGAAAAAACCATGACCGTAATCCCTCTGAAAATGAACAAAATGGATAGCGCGATCAGCCCGATGTTCGGGCACGCCAAATGGATCGCCTTTATCGATGATGCCGGTGAAATCACCATTGAGCAAAATCCTCATGACGGTGGACGGCCATTTATGCAATGGCTGTTGGATCGTGGGTTTGATACAGTGGTAACCCAGCACATGGGGCCGACACCTTATCAGCTTTTTACTCAGCGTGGCGTCGAGATCTACTATCCCGGTGATGGTCGTGTGACGATGATCGAAGCCCTCGACGGCTTGCGCGAAGGGCGCCTTGAGCGGGTGACAGAGGCAAACTTCCATTTGATGGCGGGCGGACACCACCATTAAAGTGAATAGTGAATAGTGAATAGTGAATAGTTTTGGTGTGCGTTGCTGCGCAACGCTTTTTATCTAAGGGGACGCGACTTCAGTCGCGTTTGGTGGGACTGAAGTCCCAGCCCCTGTCGCTACCAATACACGGGCATAAAGTGCGCCCAAAGGAGAAAACATGATCGCAGTTCCAGTAGAAAGAGATTCACTTGAAAGCCCCATCAGTACCCGCTTTGGCAAGTCAAATTGGTTTGCTCTGGTGGATGGGGAGGGGAAGATTACATTCCTTACCAATCCTCACGGCGGGGGTGCCGAGGTGTTGCGGTGGCTGAGTGAGCAGGGGGTGGAGAAGATCATCACTGCCCATATCGGCCCCAAACCTCATGCGATGTTGCGTGAAGCTGGGATTCGTGTGTACGATCCCGGCACGGAGCGAACGACACTGCCTCAGGCTCTCACCGGGATAGCTGAAAATCTCCTCGAAGAGATCACCGAGGCAAATCTTCATCGCTATTACACTGACAAACCGAAAGGAACATCATGACCATTCCCGAGAAAATCGCCTATTACCGCGAAGACTTTGATCTTTTTGAAACCCCAAACGAAAAGCTTGAGTATGTCTTTGACCTTGGCAAAAAGCATACGACATTGCCCGAGGAAGCCAAAAACGATGCGACGTTTATCTCCGGTTGTGCATCTGCTGCATGGCTCGATGGCCAATGCCAGGATGGCATCCTCCATTTGAGGGGGGAGGGGACAAGTGAAATGGCCAAAGGTATGCTTACCCTTCTGCTCGATATTTTCAACGACCGTCCGGCACAGGAGATTCTCGACTTTGATCCCGCCGGGCTGAGTGAACTTGGCATTGTCGAGCTCCTCTCTCCGGTACGTCAGCAGAGTATGGAGGCGTTTTTGGAGAAGCTGTATGGGTATGCAAAAAAGTGTGCCGAGTAGGGGCAGACCCGTGTGTCTGCCCTGAGTGAGGAATTAGGAGTGAGGAGTTTTGGTATGCGTTGCTGCGCTACGCTTTTGATTATGGAGTAGGGACTTTAGTCCCGTATGATGGGGCTGAAGCCCCAGCACCAATCACCAATATACGCGACGAAGGAGCCTTATGACCAACGAAGAACTAAAAATAAAAGTGATTGAAGAGGGATTACGTCAGATTTACGACCCGGAATTGCCGGTGAACATTTATGATCTGGGATTGATTTATGGTGTGGAGTGTGATACGAGCGGGGAGGAGAATCGCTGCGATATTACGATGACGTTTACCTCTCCGACCTGCTCGATGTCGGATATCCTCCTCCAGCTGGTCGAATCGCTCCCGATGCGGATCGAGGAGCTGGACACCGCCAAAGTAAATCTGGTCTTTGACCCGCCGTGGGATCAGTCGAAGATGAGCGACGAGGCGAAGTTGACGATGGGGTTGTTGTAAGCCCCTAAAAAGTATAATATCTTCCAACATAACACAAGGATGATTGATGGAGTATACACGGAGCGAAGCAGCGTTTGAGGAAGCGTACAAAGTGATCCCCGGCGGGGTGGATTCTCCGGTGCGGGCATTTGGGAGTGTGGGGGGTACGCCTCCGTTTATGGATCGCGGAGAGGGGGGATACCTCTACGACATTGACGGTAACCGCTACATCGACTATGTGCAGAGCTGGGGGCCGTTGATTTTCGGTCATGCCGATGAGGAGATTGAGACGGCGGTGATCGAGACAGCGAAGAAGGGGCTCAGTTTCGGAGCGCCGACGACGCTGGAGACGGAGCTGGCGGAGGAGATCACGGGGCTGTTTGACGGGATCGACAAGGTGCGGTTTGTCAGCTCCGGTACCGAGGCGGTGATGAGTGCGATTCGGCTGGCACGCGGGGCGACGGGTCGGGATGATATCGTCAAGTTTACCGGGTGCTACCACGGCCACAGTGACAGCCTGCTGGTGCAGGCGGGCAGCGGGGCAGCGACGTTTGGGGCGCCGAGCAGTCCGGGTGTGCCGGCGGATCTGACGCGCCATACGCTTCTGGCGACGTACAACGATATCGGCAGTGTTGCCGAGTGCTTCCGGGAGAGCGAAGAGGGGATCGCGTGTGTGATCATCGAGCCGATCGCGGGCAACATGGGACTGGTACCGGCAGAGGAGGAGTTTCTCGTCCAGCTCCGGGATCTGTGCGACCGGCACGGTACCCTGCTGATCTTTGATGAAGTGATGAGCGGATTCCGCGCGTCGTTGCGTGGGGCGCAGGGGATTACGGAAGTACGACCCGACATCGTGACGTGGGGCAAAGTGATCGGCGGCGGGATGCCGGTGGGAGCCTTCGGAGCACGCGCGGAGATCATGGCGCAGCTCAGCCCCGAAGGGCCGGTCTACCAGGCCGGTACCCTCAGCGGCAACCCGGTCGCCATGGCCGCCGGATTGGCCAGCGTACGCAAACTCAAATCCAACCCCACCCTCTACGTCGAACTGGCACAGAAAGCCAGTCGACTCATGAAAGGCTTCCAGGCGGCAGCCAATGCCGAAGAGATACCGTTTGTGACCGATGTGCGGGGAAGCATGTTCGGCTTCTTCTTCAGCGACAAGCCGGTGAAGGATTTCGACGATGCACTGGCCAACGATTCGGAGCGGTTCGCCGCTTTCCATCGCGGGATGCTCGATCGGGGGATCTATCTGGCGTGTTCGGCCTACGAGACCGGGTTTATCAGCGCCGCGACGACCGATGCGATGATCGATGAGTCTATTACGGCAGCCTACGAAGTGATGCGCACGATCGGCGAAGACGAAGGATGAATCCTGAAGAAATGGAGGTGATCGTCGTCCTAGATGTCGAGGGTCTCGCGGATAGTGCGGCGATGGAAAAACACCTCAAGCGTGAAGGCCTCCGCCCGATCGAGGGGGAGCCGTTTGCCTATCTCGGCCAAACCTCCACTGACAAGATTCGGACGCTCCTCTACGTGCAGGATGGGGTGAAAAAAGCACTCCACAAGGGTGGTTTTGTCTCTGCCAATATGATGGTGAGTATCGGAGAGTACCCGATGGAGTCGTACCGGTTTGACCGGGTGAGTGAATCATTTATTGTGCAAAAATAATAAGGAGATCCCATGAACGACAACGATCCGAAACTGAAAAAAGTAGTCGACGCGGCCGATGGTTTAAGCCTCGGGATCTCCATCGTGGTAGCGGTGCTGATGGGGGTCGGTGCCGGGATCGGAATGGAAAAACTCTTCGGCTATAAATGGCTTTTCTGGCTTGGTGTCTTCTGGGGGGTTGCTGCTGCGATCCTTAATGTCTACCGCGCCTACAAAGCCCAGAAAGCTTCCCTCGATGAGCTCAAGGACGATCCACGCTACAAACGCCGCACGTTTGACGATGACGATGAGGATGACGACTACTGATGCACCGGGTACTTGGGATGCTGTTACTTATGGATGTGCCGGTACTGGCGGTAGCCGCATGGATGGGGGTCGACTGGCTGGCCAACACGCAAATAGCATACGTCACGTCGGCGCTCGTGATGGGGGCATCGATGTTCAGTTATGCCCGGATGGTACGGCACCGTCTCGCAGCGGGGGCGATCCCCGATGTGGACGATCGGGAGATGATCGACCGGATCGACGATCCTCATGGGTTGTATGAGGAGGAGGCTCCAGCTGAGCCGGAAGCACCCGCCACCGCCGAGACGATCAAAGCCGCGATCCAAGAAGAAAAAGCCCGTCGCAAAGAACATCGACGCTCACTCGGAGCGACGCTGCGGGATTCACGGGCGGCGATGTCGTTCTACCGCCTTGGGGCGTACGGCGTGTTGATCTTCGGATTTTTCTACCTGCGGGGACATCACCTCCTGCACCCCATCCCATATCTCATCGGACTTTCCCTGCCGATCGCCGTGATCGTCGGTACCCTGATGCTGCGTAAGGAGGCGGAATGAATACGACTCCGACACCCGTCAGACCTTTGTCAGTTCGGATCGGACGGATTGTGGTTCGTCTGGTGCTGCTTGGTGCAATCGTCTATGGAGTCAAATACGGATGGGATGCCCATATCCGCAAACAGAGAGCGGAGGAGATCGCTCCGATCCATGCGTATGCATTGAGCATGATGGTCGCACTCAAAAACGGGGACTATTTTGCGGCGCAGGAGAAGCTCGATCCTTCTCTGCACCACCGGGTGGGTATCGATTGGCTGGCTTCTTTTGCCGAGCGTGCAGAGCTCAATGCCACCCGCAACGGTACCTGGAATGACTGGAACCGTACCCGTGAGGCCAATGCGACGCTCTACCGAATGTCCGGTCAACTCGTATATACCAATGCCAAGACCCATCCAATGTACTGGGAGATCCGAAAATCCAATAACGAGCTCCATGTCCGGGATCTTATCATCGATCAACACAGTAT
>WFSU01000111.1 GCA_015485845.1 Nitratifractor sp.
AAGGAGACGAGGTGCTGGCCTATGTGATGTCAGCCTCGTGGCAATTCTGGTCAAAGTGGCCGATGTTTCAACACATGATCGCCGATCTGCCCAACCTTACTTATGACGACACTCCCCTTACCGTTGAAAATTCGTACCAATACGGCCCGGTTTGTGTCGATAAGCGTGTGCGTGGTACGGAAGTCCTGCCGACGATCTTTGAGTTTGCCCTGAAGCATATGGCCAAACGCTTTCCCATTCTTGTCACATTTGTCAACCAGATCAACCCGTGCTCTTACGAGGCACACCGGCGCAAATTGGGACTGGATATCATCCAGGAGTTTAACTATAACGGCAATCGGTATTGGGAGATGGGGTGTCGAACAACAAGATAGTGCACCCTATTCGTATCGAGATCCCTCGAGGAAATTGAGTCCGACAAATGTCAAGATTGTCAATATTGGTAAGGCAAATGTCCACCAGAAGTATTTGTCTCTCCAAAGATAAAAGAGCAACGCTCCCCATGCAAGGAGAATGACAAGATAGTGGACAGCAAAAAGCGGGAGGATCGCCCGCATGGTCATTCCCAACGTCGCCGCCGCCGCAATCCAGGCAAACGTCCCCGAAGCAATCAGTGTTTTTCGCAGGTTACGATGGCGGTAATACTCCCAGCCTATCGCAACGAAAGTCACCAACAGCCAGAGGATAATTTTCCCTTTCATTACAATCGCTCCAACACTCCGATACCTAGCAAGCCCAACCCTCTCTGGATCGTCTCTCCCGTCAACACAGAAAGCTGAAGGCGATTCTGGCGTGTCACCTCATCGACGTCATCTTTCAGAATGGGGCTTGTCTCGTAAAACTTCATAAACAGAGTCGCCAATTCGTAGAGATAAGTGGTGATGTAATGGGGGAGCGACTCGGCTGCGGCGCGATGGAGCATGTCTTCAAATTGAAGTAACTTGAGCGCCAAAGCCCGCTCGGGATCGGTCGTCAGAATAATCGCACCACTCACCTCTCCCTCGTACCGACGTAGAATCGACTGGATTCGCGCATAGGCATATTGGAGATAGAGTGACGTATTCCCTTCGAAGCTAAGCATCTTATCCCAGTCAAAAATATAGTTAGAGTCGCGGTGGATCGAAAGATCGGCATACTTGACCGCGCCAATCCCGACGATCTCAGCGATGCGTTCGAGCTCCTCATCCGAATACGCTTCCCGGCTTGTGATCGCTTCTTTGGCATGGATCACCGCTTCTTCGAGAAGATCGATCAGCTTGACCGTGCCACCGTCGCGCGTTTTGAACGGCCGTCCGGATTTATCCAGCATCATCCCGAAGGAGACGTGCTCGAGCCGGGTATCGGGCTTGGCGAAGCCTGCCTGACGTGCCACGGAAAAGAGTTGACGGAAGTGTCCCGCCTGTCTGGCATCGACGACGTAGCTGATCCGATCGGCTCCGAGGGTTTGTACTCGATAACGGATCGCAGCCAGATCGGTCGTGGCATAGAGGTAGCCTCCATCACTCTTCTGGACGAGAAAGGGATTCTCGTCCCCTTCGAGGAAAACACACTGCGCCCCGTCGCTGAGTGTCAACAACCCCTTGTCATCCAATGCGGTGACTATCCCGGCCAGCTCGTCGTTGTAGCTACTCTCGGCACGGACATCTTCACGGGTGAGGTTGACACCGAGTTTACTGTAGACCTCTTCACAGTGTCCGAGGGACTTGTCAATAAAGTTGTCCCAGAGGTGGAGGCAATGGACATCGCCCCCCTGAAGCTTGACCACATATTCCCGTGACTTGTCGGCAAAGGCTGCGTCAGCATCGAAGCGTCCTTTGGCATCCTTGTAAAACTGCTCGAGATCACTCAGACTCCCGCTGCCGTCCTCCCCCATCTCCTCAAGGTACGCAATCAGCATCCCAAACTGCGTCCCCCAATCCCCGATGTGGTTCTGACGAATCACCTCATCACCGAGGAAGGCAAACAGATTGGCAAGAGTGTCCCCAATGATGGAAGAGCGCAAGTGCCCCACGTGCATCTGCTTAGCCATGTTGGGGCTGGAGTAATCGACAACCACTTTGGACGGAGTATCAACTGTGTCAACACTGAGCCGTGCATCCCCGACAAGCATCTGTACCGACTGGGACACCCAGTTGGTATCAAGCCAGAGGTTGATAAATCCCGGCCCGGCCACCTCAGCTCTGGCAATCATCCCATCCGTTGGAATATGGGCGACTACCTCAGCAGCGATTTCTCTTGGATTACGCTTTTGCTGTTTGGCCAGCGCCATGATACCGTTGTATTGGTAGTCACCAAACTCAGGTTTGCTGGCATCGCTGACCTGTACAGCTTGGGCTTCGATACCTGCTTGTTGCAATGCGTCTAATAGAATTGAATTTATTTGTTGTTTCAGTTTCATGAAGTCACTTTTGTTGGAATTGAAAATAGAGGGAGAATTTGTTTTGATAAGGTTTTCATCGTGTGCCTTCCGTTGTGATGGCGACAAATGAGCACCCAACCCCTGAAAGGGGCCTGCCTTTGCGGCTTCGCTTCACTCCGACCGCTACGGTTCCAAAACTACAAAGGACAAACTGTTGTCCTTTGATGACGCTTTTCACATTTGCGAATGCAGGAGCTATCGCAATGGAAGGCACACGTTTCAGGTGGTACCTTTATGCTTTGGTTGCGTCAGTGACGGCCTCTTTGACCTCTTCGACTTTTGTTTCGGCTTTGGCCTCGAGCTCTTTGGCCTTTTCAGCTACCGGCTCATCGTCTTCATTGACTGCTTGTTTGAAATCTTTGATCCCTTTACCCAGCCCTTTGGCCAATTCGGGAATCTTCTTTCCTCCGAAAAGCAACAACACTACGCCCACAATCAATATCAATTCCCATCCGCCTGGAATACCCATGCTTTATCCTTTTTCTCCCCGTTCATATCGGGGCTGAATTATTTGCCTGATGCGGTGATATTATACTCGAAATAGTTTAAGGGCACGCTCGAATAAGCTATCCGTCATCCCAATGGGGACCCCAGCCAGTTTTTGACCAGCTGTGCTCGTTCGGTACGCCCAGGTTTGAGCCGTGCCGTATTGGCCAAAGCGACAAATGCTTCGGTTGCCGTATCAATCTGATCGTTGATGATGACGTAGTCAAACTCGTGGATCGCCTGAATCTCTTCCTTGGCGTTGTGGAGACGTTGATCGATTACATCATCGGCATCGGTCGAGCGGTTCCGAAGCCGCCGTTCCAACTCCGCCAGAGAGGGGGGTGTAATAAACGCCGAGGTAATCCGATCTCCCATCAGATTGCGTGCCAGACGATGCCCCTGCACGTCGATGTCAAAAATTACCAGTTTGCCTTCTGCCAATGCTTTGTGTACCGGCGCCAGAGAAGTTCCGTAATAGTTACCGTGCACTTCAGCGTACTCCAGGAAATCGCCCGCTTCGATACCCGCTTCAAACGCTTCACGGGTAAGGAAATGGTATTCGACCCCGTCTCGCTCTCCTTCACGGGGGTCACGTGTCGTGGATGAAATCGAGAAATAGTATGGCTCGATCCGATCAGCAGCTTGTCTGATAATCGTACTCTTGCCCGCTCCACTGGGACCGGATAGGATCAAGACCGCTCCGCTCATGTGTCGTCTCCCGGAAACATAATGTCAATCCGCACATGTGCCCCTTTGAGGAGCTTCCGAATTTTACGGGGTTTCATTTTGCGCAGAGCACGAATCAGCGCATCGTGTTTATCGCCATCTGTCCCTTTATGTTCTTTGAGCATCTTTTCCGCCAGCTCCTCTTCATGGACAATCTCGAGGCCGTCTTCTTCAAGCAAAGCTTTAATCGTCTCTATCTCATCGAGATTCAATACTTCCGTTTCTGCCCGGTATCTCGCCTTCTTTCCCCGTTTTGATTTGGATTTCTTTTTCTTTTTTTTCGGAGAACTTTTTACCGTCTTTTCATCCGTCCGCTCATCCTCGGTAGAAAGTTCTGTCTCTTCTCCTGCTTCCAATGGAGCGTATCGCTCGACGATCTCACGGATCTCCGAGGGGAGAAAGGGCTTTTTGATCCGATGGTCAAATGCCGGATCGTCTCGTCCTGTCTCCTGA
>WFSU01000112.1 GCA_015485845.1 Nitratifractor sp.
CATCTACGGGCATCTTGCAGGGGTCGATACCTCTGCGCTGGTGCAACGGTGCCTCGGGGAGGGGGTTGTATTTGTGCCAGGGGTGGAGTTTGGCGGAGCGCGGGATGCTATTCGGTTTAACTTTACTCATAGTAGTTTGGAGGAGATAGTTGAGGGAATTAGGCGGATCAAGGGGTGCGTAAAATCAGAGTAGGGACTTTAGTCCCGTGCATAGCGGTGCGATATTTTATAGAAGAGATATGCGACTTCCGTCGCATTGTGGGACTGAAGTCCCAGCCCCTTTTTGTTTCCTTCTTTTTGGGGATTGGACTTTAGTCTAACCAAACGCGTCAGCGTATTTGTGATTTGATATAGAGTTGTGCTCTTTTTGTGGGACTGAAGTCCCAGCCCCTTTGTTTCTTTCTTTTTGGGGATTGGACTTTAGTCCAACTAAACGCGTCAGCGTATTTGTCTTATGATATGGAGCGCTGCTCCATTTGTGGGATTGAAGTCCCAGCCCCGGTAAGTGACAAGTTGTCGATATTTGGTATTACAAGGTTGGAGATTCGGAACGAGTAGAGATGTCGTTGGAATTGATAAAATGGTATTTGGTAATGGTAGTGATAAATCCCGTGACCGTTTGCATCATCCTCTTACGCCACATTTTTTCCCAACCGATAATCCAGTAGATGAGGTTGGCGATCGAGGAGCTCGAGCAATACCATTGTCGCGCCGGTGGGACGGCGTTGCCCCTGTTCCCATTGGCGGACAGAAGAGGGGCTGACACCCAGTAGTTTGGCGAAAACCGTTTGGGAGAGGTTGAGCTGCTTTCGGATATGCTGGATTTGTTGAGGTTGGAGGGATACTTTGGCGACAGTAACTCCGAGTTTGTTCAGTTCCTTTTGGGTAAAAGAGACTGGGATATCTGCCTCGATCATGTCGGTGACAGTTGAGGCGATGGCTTCTTGGATATTTGCTCTCATATTGCTTCTCCTATTGGGACAAAAACTTTTTGATCGATGGCATCTTGAAGGGCTATCTCACTCAGGGAGAGAATATCGCGTGCCAGTATCTTGAAATGCTTCAATTCACTCATGGTCAAATTCTCCTTTTCGTTCTTGGCAAATCCATATACCATAACGATCCGATCTCCTTCTCTGAAAATCACGATTGTGCGAAAGGATGAGCGTTTGCCCTGATGTTTGCTCGATACGCGCACTTTGTAAAGACCATTTCCGAGTTTGGACGATGAGAGACCTTCTTGCAAGTCATGCATGGCATCTATCAGCATCTCGTCGGAGATATTCTGCTTCTTTGTCCACTTGTGAAACCACTTTGTTTTCAATTTAAATACTTAATTGTACCTCATTGTGATAGAGTTGTCAAGTTTTACTTGAGGAAATTGTAGTATTTTTTGAGGATGAGACGAAAAAACATGTCAAATTGTCATACTTTTTCTATTGTGAGACAGAAGGCGGATCAAGGGGTGCGTGAAATCGGAGTAGGGACTTTAGTCCCGTGCATGGCGACGCAGTGCTTTGGGGGGATGCGACGTTTGTCGCATTGTGGGACTGAAGTCCCAACTCCTTTTGTTTTGCTTCTCTTTGGGGATTGGACTTTGGTCCAACCAAACGTGTCAGCGTATTTGTCTTGTGGTGTGGAGTATTGCTCTTTTTGTGGGACTGAAGTCCCAGCCCCTGATTTTGGTGGGGCTAAAGTCCTTGCTCCTGATTGGGGCAAAACGCTTCATGCTTCTGATCGAGCAACGCTTCGGCCTCCCGGTAGAGCGGGGTCAACTCCGTCTCAACCGTCCCGATCAGCGGCCGGTACTTCTCAAAGGTCTGCCACACCCGCCGCGCACCCTCGGTCTTGCCGCGCAGGTGCAATCCGATGGCGGTGGTGCCGTTGATGAGCCCTTTTTGGAGGAGGGCTTCTTCGCGTTTGTCTTCTTTTTTGAGAATTTTCCATGAGTGTTCGAGGATTTCATGAGCCTCGATAAAACAGTCTTCTGAAATTGCAGTGATAAAGTTTATGATCGTTTGCGTCACCCTCACCCCTCCTGCGTCGAGGAGGAAGCGGCGGGGAGGGTGGCGGGGCGGATGGCGCCTTTGGTTTTGCCCATGGTGTGGATCTCTTCGAAGACCAGCTCACCGTTGGAGCGGTAGTGGTAGATGTGTTTGTAGCGGCCGTTGATCGCGAAGATGAGGACGTAGTAGTTGTCCGGGATCGAAGCGAGGGTCTGGATGGGGGCGATGGGGTCGTGGCGGTTGGTAAAGACGGGCTCTTCGGGGTCGAGGGCGATGTCGCTGATCATTTCGATGGAGAGGAGGTCGGGGGTCTGGGTGCTGATGCGATGGATCGCCAGTGCCAGTGCCGCATCCCGGTTGAAAAAGACCAGCGTCTGATCGGGATCGTCGAGGAGGTTCTGGATCTGTCGACCCGCTTCGATCCAAGCTTTGGGACGCTGCTCGATGCGCCGGTCGCGGATGTAGAGATGGCTGCCGGTGATGGTGTAGGACTGCATCAGGATGCTTGGCTTGGGGACGAGGCGGATGTTGCGATCCCGCTCGAGGCGGTATAGCTCAGAGTGGAGAGAGACCGCCACCGCTCCCTGGGTGACCCACAGATTCAGCTTGGCGTCCACGCGTACCGGATCGGGTGTCAAGGTCGGCAGGGCATACACCACCTCATCGAGGCGGTTGCCCCCTTCACCGATCACGATCCGCTCATGGAGCAGGATGCCTCCGTTGGCTTCGGCAACCCGACGACTGGCCTGGTTGTGTCGGGAGACGGGATAGCGAAATCGATCACAGACAAGGTGGCGGGACCCCCACTGGATCAACGCGCCGATCGCTTCGGTGCCGTACCCCTGTCCCTGAGCATCCTCCCGCAGCCAGATCCCCAGCTCCGGCTCATGGGCGTCGGCTCTGGCGTGGATGCCGCACAGACCGAGGAAACGACCGGTGCGGGCTTCTCGGATGGCCAGGACGATCTCGCGCCCTTCTGTCACTCGGATGAGTGTTTCGCGAAGAAACTGTTCACTCTCGGCCGGGATCATGGGTGCTCGAGGGATCATAAATCGAGCCACCTCCGGCGTGAACGTCTCATAGATCGTTTCAGCAAGGGAGAGATCGACGCTTTGGAAGTCGAGGCGATCGCTCTGGAGTGTGATCGTCTTCAAGTCACCGGATGTGTCCGGAGCGAGAAAAAGCTGCTGCCAGGACATCGGCACGGAACCGCGCTGTTTCTGATAACGGTCGATCGCATAAGCACCAATCCCGCTCATGACGGCGACAAATCCCACCACGTCCCCGGGATGCCCGGCAACGAGGTAATAGTGCAGCAGGCCATATGCGCTCCCGAATCCCAGCCCGAGAAAGCCCATCTGTATCGCGCTTGGGCGGTAGCGGTGCCGTAGCCCGACGAGGGTCACTCCGGTGAGGAACAGTGGGACAAATTCGGAGATCATCGCCGTCGTTCCGGTGTACATCCCGATCTGGAGAATATCGAGCAGGTGTAGTGGGTTGAAACCTTGGGATGCCCACTCGATCAGGGCGAATGTCCCCCCGAACAGCACTGGAGGAACGAGGATGAAGAGGACGATCGATGTATCGACCAGCAGGGCGAGGAGAAGGAGGGGGATGAGCTTGACGATTTCTTCCATCAGAGCACCTTTTTTCCCTGGATGTATACGGTGGCGGCTTCCTGTGTGTGCAGCAGTGTCTGGAGCGCGATCTGTTCGTCCCGTTCGACCCGTTCCGTCAGGGTGACGGTGATGAGGTCGGCCGGAGCATCGGGGGCAATCCGCCCGGCATCGCTGTGGAGTGCCCGGGCGGCATCGAGCGTCACGGCACGCAGGAAGCGCTCAGCCATCTTCTCAAGATCCCCCTGGTGGTGAAGCATCAGTGCCGCACGGAGCTCGTCCCAGAGGCTCAGTGACCAGTTGGAGCTGAGCCCGTCGGTGGCGATGGAGAGTGGGGCGGTGATATCTTCGATGGGGAGACGGCCGCAGTCGAGGAGGCGGTTGGAGCGGGGGCAGTGGGCGATGGTATGGCCGCGTTCGGCCAAGTGTTCCCGCTCGGCGTGGGTGGTCTGGGTGCAGTGGACGAAGAGCGCCGGGTAGTGGTCGAATGCATGGAGAAACTCGTCGATAGACGTTACGGCACGATCGGTGCCAAAAAACTTCCGGAAAAATCCAAGGAAGCCGCCGGTATGAGACTCGAGCCACTCCCGCTCGTGGGGGGACTCGAGGAAGTGGGTCGAGAGGGGGAGGTGCTTTTCTTTGGCCAGGGCGATGGCTTTGGAGAGGAGCACCGGATGGACGGAGTAGGGGGCGTGGATGGCGATGGCCGGGGTGATGTATTCGGCAGGATCGGTGTGGAAGCTGTGGTTGAGCCGCTCGAGGAAATCGCCATACAGGGCATCCGCCGTCGCAGCAGATGAGCCGATGAGCTCGTTGAAGTACGTCACCCGCTGCGGGGTACGCCGGCATACTTCAAGATCCCCGCCGAAACTGCTGATGGCACCGAAATGGGTGATCCCGCTGCGCAGCATGGTTTGGACAGCCGCTTCCATCGTGGCATTGTCACAGCGGGCAACGAGCTCATCCCGGTGCTCGATGACACTCTCAAGCCACGTCATGAAGTCGCCGTAGGTCAGCTCGGTACGGTTGGCCGAAAACTCAAGATGGACATGGGTGTTGATAAGGCCGGGGAGCAGGACGGTGTGGGGAGGTGTGCGGACGATTTCTGCCTCGGGATATTGGGAAGTGAGGTGATCGGGGGCACTCACGGCAAGGATCGTCTCGTCAAACGCCACCGCTTGGTCACTCACAAACCCATCGGGGGTAAAAATATGATCGGCTATGAGGATTTTGACGGACATCTAATCGACCCTTAATCGCTATTTAAATAGAATATTGCGCATATTATACCATAAGGAATTGAAATGAAAATCGTCGTTATCCAGGGACCAAACCTCAACATGCTCGGACACCGTGAACAGCACATCTACGGCCCCATGAAACTCGAAGAGATCCACGAACAAATGAAGCACTTCGCCACCGAAAACAACATTGAAATCGAATTTTTCCAGAGCAACCTCGAGGGGGAACTGGTCGATCGCATCCAGGAGTGCATGGGCGATGCCAACGGGATCATCATCAACCCCGCTGCTTACAGCCACACGTCCATCGCCATCCGGGATGCCATCGCAGCAGTCGAGCTGCCGGTGATCGAGGTGCATTTGACCAACATCCATGCCCGCGAAGAGTTCCGCCGTCACAGTATGACCGCTGAGGTCGTCGCCAGCGTTATCGCCGGTATGGGACCCTTTGGTTACCATCTGGCTATGATCGGCATGACCCAAATCCTCAATGAAATGGCTGCTTCTCAGCAGACTCAGGCGTAAGGCAATCCGATGACCCGTATCCACCGAGACGAGAGCGCCCTGTACTATGCGTGTGGATACAGCTGTGACAATGCCATCTATCTCGATCTGGGGGCAGAGAAGTACTTCATTACCGATGGACGCTACACGGTCGATGCCAAAGAGCACGTCCAGGGCGCAGAGGTGCTTATCACACACGACCTCCCAAAAGAAGCGGCCAAACGGATCCGCAAATCGGGGGTCAAAAAGATCACCTATGATCCAAAAGAGTGGGATGTTTATACGTTTGAGCGCCTAAATAACAAGACCAAAATCACTTGGAAGCCCAAGTTGCTGCTGAGCCAAAAGCAGCGGATCATCAAGCGTCCTGATGAGATTGAGCAGCTCGATACAGCGGCGCGACTGGGGGCTGAGGCATTTGATGCGTTTGGTGTGCTCGTTGAGGTTGGGCTCAATGAGCACGCGCTCCATCAAGCGGCTGTTGCGGTGATGCAGGGGGATGAGGGACGCACGCTGAGTTTTGATCCCATCGTTGCGCTGGGCGCCAACGCTGCCAAGCCCCATGCCCATCCGACCACTGCCAAGCTCCACAAAGGGGATCTGCTCCTGATCGATGCCGGGCTCAAACATGAGCGCTACTGTTCCGACCGCACCCGTACCGTGCGGGTGGGCAAAACGGTCAGCATGGGCTACAAGCAGCGGTTCAAAAAGCGCAAACTCCAACGCGCCTACGACACCATCCTCAAAGCCCACGACCGCGCCATCGCCAAAGCCCGCAACGGCATGCGCGCCTCCAAAGTCGATGCGCTGGCACGTGACGTGATCGAGAAGGCAGGCTTCGGGAAATATTTCGTCCACTCCACGGGACATGGCGTAGGGCTCGATATCCACGAGCTCCCCGTCATCTCCAGCCGTAGCCGCACCCGGATCGAGGAGGGGATGGTCTTTACGATCGAGCCGGGCATCTATATCCCGGGGGAGTTTGGCATCCGGATCGAGGATACGGTGGTGATGGAGGCAGGACGTGCAAGGATGCTCGGCCTGTAGGGTTGGCTTCAGCCGACCACAATTTATCGGGGAAAGGGGCTGGGACTTCAGTCCCACAAGATACGCTTTGCGTTTGATTGGACTGAAGTCCAAGCCCCAAGAAGAATGCTTACGGGTGCGCAATTGCGCACCTTCTGACGGTTATCCAACGGGAATATTTTGACAATCGCGTTGCGATTTGGTGCGCTGTTGCACGCCCTACGCGGCACATTCCGAAGGCAATCCTTATGGAACCCACATCGCGTGTTCAGCATAAGATGCATGCATTCCCCATCAGGAGATGGGGAACGAGCAGGGCCGTAACGCGTAATACGTAACGCATAACACGCCAAACAAAGGAGGCACACATGGCACTGTCCTGGCACACCACCCGCCATTTCCCCTCCCGGACGTATGTCCCAAAAACGCCGAACACCCACGATGCTATTGTCGGCATCGGGGGCAACCTCGGGAATGTGGCGTCACGGTTTGAGCGGCTCTATCGGTATTGGCAGCGATCAAGGATAGTGCGGATCGTCGAGACCAGCCCGATCCTGCGCAACCCGCCGTTCGGGTATGCCGATCAGCCCGATTTTGACAATGCTGTGGTGCATCTGCGTACTGCCCTTGACCCGCACGCGTTTTTACGCTATCTTCTGTACGTTGAGAAACGGTTTGGTCGGGAGCGCAGTTTTGCCAATGCCCCCCGGACGATAGATCTTGACCTTATTTTTTATGACCATCGTCGAATCGAGTCACCACGTCTGCGTCTGCCCCATCCCCATTGGCATGAGCGGGACTCAGTCGTGATGCCTCTATCGGAACTAAAAGGATACCCATGGTAGAAGAAACTTTTACAGCCCCCACCCCCCGCGATGCATTTGAGCTGGCGCGGGAGAAATACGGTGTTTTCAGCGAATTGAAACTCTTGCGTGCGACCCAGCAACGGGATGAGGATGGGCGTTTGAGAGCACACATCGTCGTCTCGGTGCCTCAGGAGGATTACCTTGCGAGTATCGGGATCGATGAAGAGGAGGAGTTGGTGGGTGAGATCCATCAACTCCGTGATCAAATGGCGCGGATGAAAGCAGCGATCGAGCCGACACCAACCCAGCCCGAAGCCATCGATGAGATCAAAGAGATGATGCGGGACAAAGGGCTCCCGGCCTCCTGGCTCGATGCCTTACTTGACCCGCTGAGGGGCGACAGTGTGGCGGAGGATAAATCCCTGCTCCTCTCCTACGTCCTCGAAGAGATGGATGAACGTCTCCGTGTCCAGCCGGAGAATACTCAGGCACACAAGAGCCTCATGCTCATCGGCCCTACCGGTGTGGGCAAGACCACCACTCTGGCCAAACTCGCCGCCCGCTACACCCTCGATCCAGTTCACCCCCGCTCGGTGGCGCTGATCAACCTCGATACGTTTCGTGTCGGTGCCTACGAACAGATGGAGCACTACGCTGCTACCCTTGGCCTGACCCATCGCAAAGTAGATACCATCGAGGGGTTCAGCGTCGCACTTGAGGAGCTGGCGGGTCATGACGTCGTGCTGATCGATACCGCCGGGATCTCCCCCTACGACATCGGTCGCCTCGTCAAGACGGTTGAGTTTCTCAAAAGCCTTCCCGAACGGGACATCGAAACGGCACTTGTGATCTCTGCCACGGCCAAGTATGACGACATTGAGGCGATTTATGAGCACTTCTCCTTTGTCGAGATCAACAGCGTGATTTTGACCAAATTTGACGAAACCAAACGGATTGGGGAATCGCTGGGGTTTGTACTGGAGAAGGGGCTGCCGGTCAGCTACGTCAGTACCGGGCAGGAAGTACCTGACGATCTCGAACCGGCAGACAAGGAAAACCTGATGATCCGCTTCGTGGAGGAGCTGCATGTCTAACAACCGGCAGGCCGATACCCTTCGACTCGATGTGCTGGGCTCGGATTTGGCCGGTCGCACCTGGCTCGCGCTCAAAAACACCCACATCGCCCCCAAAAAGCTCAAAAAACTGGAAGAGGGGAGCCTCATCGACGGTTTCGATCCGCTGCACTTGCGCCTTATCCGTGACGGCCGAGTGATTGCCCGTGCCAAGCTGGGGCAGGTGGGGGGTCGTGAAGCGGTGCACATCGTCTCAACTGCATCCGAGCCGTTGCACGATACTGCACCGGGCAAACACCTCCTCCTCGAAGCCCGTCTCCGTCTTCTCTCTGAGACACAAACGTATGCTGAAGGGGATGTGCTGGAGTTTGATCTGCCGCTGAGCCGGGAGATTGTTCTCCTCGCCGATGGTCGTCCGATCGCAATCGCGGAGATGGTCGCGTATGACGAAGAGCCTGTTTTGCGCATCACGAGGATGATCCATGGCTGAAAAAGTCCTCGTAGGGATGAGTGGTGGGGTCGATTCGACCGTCACGGCGATCCTCCTCCAGCAGCAGGGGTACGATGTGACAGGTGTCTACATGAAGCTCCACGACAACGACGCCTACCACACGGCCAACTATACCAAAGCCCGGCGGGTCGGGGAGTATCTCGGCATTGACGTCCATTTCCATGACCTGAGCGAGGCGTTTCAGTCGGAAGTGGTGGATTATTTTGTTGAGACCTATCGGGCGGGGCTCACCCCCAATCCCTGCGTACTTTGCAACCGCACCATCAAATTTGGTGCAATGGTGGACTTCGCTGATACGCTCGGGATCGATAAAGTCGCCACCGGCCACTATCTCCGCACCGACGGGCAGTATGTCTATATGGCGCGAGACCGTTCCAAGGATCAGAGTTATTTCCTTGCTGAAGTGCACCCCGAGGTGATCGGTCGGTTGATCTTCCCCCTTGGAGAACTTCTCAAAACAGAGGTCAAAGCGATGGCTGCCGACATCCCCGTCCTTGAGGATCTGGCAACTCAGAAGGAGAGCAGCGAAATCTGTTTCGTCGAAAACGACGACTACACCGAAGTCCTCGCCCACTACATGCCCATCGACCAGCCCGGCGAGGTGCTCAATACCGCCGGTGAAGTGGTTGGCACCCACAAGGGTTACACCCACTACACCATCGGCAAACGGCGGGGATTCACCGTCCACGGTGCCCACGATCCCCACTACGTCCTCGCCCTCGACCCCGAGCATAACCGCATCACGGTGGGCAAACGGGATGAACTTTATGCCCAAAGCTTCGGCCTGACACAGATTAACCTTTTCGACGATCTTACCGACTTCGACTGCACCCTCAAAGTCCGTTACCGCACTGAAGCCGTACCGGCACATGTCACGATCCAAGGTGACAAGGGATTTGCTGAACTAAAAGAGCCTGTTTTTGGATTGGCACGCGGGCAGTTTGCGGTGTTTTACGATGAAGAGCGGCTGCTGGGGGGTGGGGTGATTGTGTGAAATATATCAACATATTTATACTTGTTCCAGTAATGATCTTGAGTGTTTTCTTTCTAAGTGGGTGCCAAACAGATAGAACCGCTGTCACAATGGATGATGTCCTTCATGATTACAGAGTTGATCTGTTGAAGGATGCAATATATTATTACCCCGCCAATACCCCTTTTCATGAAAAAGATGTCATACAGCCATTGAAACCTTTCGACTTGATTTTTGAAGGCAACAATCCCGGTATAGCTCCCAATGGGGATATCGGAGGGGCATTGATACCGGGTATATATACCCACATGCTTATGTATTTGGGTAAAGATTCGGATGGATATGCATATGGTATAGAGATGAATGCCCACAAGAATCCTGATTTAGTCGTCAAGGTGGATGGTACCGTGCATGTTGATGGCCAGCTCTATGTGTATTGTCTGGGTCGGGACTTTGATAGAGAATGTCCTCCGGATGAGTCCATCCAGAATGTTGTATCGCACGGTGAACATTCGTGGGCCAAGAGACTGGCATCACCTTTGCATCAACAAGTCCTTAAGCATAGGGTGGAATTGTTGAATACCGTCAAAAAAGATTTGCAGAATGCCTTTCCTTTTCAAATTCCGCTTAAAATTACCTATTGGGAACATGTAATAGATCTCATTAATGATGGACGGATACATGGGGCTGATTGTGCAGAGTATTTGGCTACGCTCTTTGAAACAACTGCCGGTGTTTGCATGGATAATATCTATATGGATGCCAGTGGGTTGACCGACTATTTCATGCACGATCCTCTCGGACAACAAGTTTATCTTGCCGGTAAATATAATCCGTTTGGAGACCAGGATCTTTATATTGCCGATTTATTATCACAGGGAAAATACACAATACGTGATAATTTCCCAAGACAGACAGCATGTTCAGACCGGCGTCAGGTTGTAGGCATACCGGTACCCCAGAAAGTATTTTACAGCCCAAGCTTGGTGACCATACCGGAGAAAGACTTACATTAACTAATGGGTTTTAGGTTCTTTCCAAAAAACTATGCGTAACCAAAACAAGCTATAATTGTCATCTGAGTAGCATCAATAGCAGAACAATTTAATAGGAGTATTATAATACATACCATGAGCAATATTTTTCATTTAAATGCCAATCAAAAATTATCTGTAATAGAGCTATCAACACTTGTTTTTAGTTACTACATCCTGATTTGGGTTTTGTTTCCAAGAGCGTTAAACTCCACACCTATACATATCGTTATTCTTTTTTGGTTAGCTGTGATCGTCTTATATACATTCTACTTCTCTCCCATTTTTATCCACAAAGATACCTTGGTATCAAGAGGTTTGGGACCCAAAGAACATCTCTACTTTCGTATTGATAACTTTATCGATTTTTTTAAACGAGTATCAAATATATTTTTACTTTCTTTTTTATTGATTGTTTTGTTTGCATGGTGGAAAGATTCTCCATTTTTTACAGAATTCAACTGGTATGCTTTTGTACTTAAATTTACATTTTATCTCTTCAGTGCACTGTTGCAGGAGTTACTTTTCTTTTCATTTGTTTTTCTTCGTATTGAAGAACTTGTTACGAGTAATTCACGATATTTACATCGATTTATTACGGTAGCGATTTTCTCGTTTATCTTTATGTTATTTCATCTCCCCAATATCCCATTGATGATCTTAAGCTATTTCTTTGCATTTGTAATGGGATATTATTTTTATACTTATCGTAATATTTATGTAATCATACCCATTCATGCTATATTGGGAACATCGCTCTACATAATTTATCAGCTACCCATGAAAATAGGTTCTTGCTATAAGATAGGGAAAGGTTGTCACTTTATGCGCAACTTAATTCCACAGATAAATGATCTTATCGGGTCATTATGGTAATATATTAGAAATCAGGTAGTGATTTTTTTTTCATGATATTTACCAAAACCCCAAATGGCTACTGCTGCTCCAATGAGAGCAAAGAACATATCTGTCTGAGTATCCCAAAAATAGTTTTGCGCACCCAAAAAATCAGAAGCATCTTTTTGTGAACCAAAAAGGATAAGCACCATTACCGTAAGCCACTCAATAATTTCATACATCGCACTAAGTGCAAGAGCAAAGCTTAAAGTCAGAAGATTAATCCACTTTTTTGATGCTATCAGCTGCTTTCTTATAAAATATTCTTTGACAACTACAGCAGTTGTAAAGCCTTGAAAAAAATGACCTACTTTATCGTAGTTGTTACGATGAAGGCCAAAGACAGACTTAATCCAGTCAAAAAGTGGTACATGAGAGTAAGTGTAATGTGCTCCGACAAGTATCAAAAAAGAACCAATATAGAGGCTGATATAGGCAAAATACGTTAAAGGAAAATCCCGATATGTTTTAATGAGAATATAAATTGCAATAAACACTGGAAAGGCTTCAGCCGTCCATACACCTATATCTTTAGGTAAAATCATCGACCAAAGTAGCACCGGGAGTAGCAATAAAAGAAAAATGATCAGAGGAACTTTAAAAAAAATGTGAAAACCTTTAATGTGAATCCTTTTAACTTGCATTCTCACTACAGTTAGCGAACAACTAATTCATTAATGTCCGTAATACGACGCTCATAAATTTAGAAGTCTTTTTCTGTTTCTGGAAACATAGCTGTTTTTGAAGTAAAAAAGTGTACCAAAAGAATACTCAAAACTGAGCCTATAAAATTTGCAACGAGATCAAGCATATTGTTGGTGTAGGCACCTACACCGTTGTGGGGTACCGTCATGACAACAATAAATTCTGCAATTTCAATGATGGCTCCGATACCCAAAACGACAAACACCGTCATCATCATGATAAATTTTGTTGAAATATCGCAGTGATTTTTTTTGAAAAAATATAAGGTAATGACCGTTCCAATAAAAGCATTGGTAAAATGCACAACTTTATCAAACCGTATACCTTCAAAACGAAAATCATAGAGTCGATGACCATCAATCATAATAAATGCAGCAGAAAAATGCAGTAATATCATTACTTCAAATAAAAATAAAATGTATTTGGGAATCTCAACGTGACGTAATTGAACCCAAAAGAAAAACATAACTGCATAAATAACAACTGCGTAGAAAAAAAACTCGTGAATATTGGTTACACCACGATAAAGAATAAATCGATCGTAATAAACCATTTTTGCCATGAAGAAGAATAAGATTGAATTAAAAAGTACAAAGATATCAACATTATATATTCTGTTTTTCATTGTTTTTCCTCCTATACACTCAACAACTCTATTCAATGATAAAGCGTGAGCAATAATACAGTGATTTAGATAAGAAAAATAGGATTTTTTCATAAATTTTTTTCAATTTATCACTTTGTCACAGGTTTGACATTCTTTTATGTTATACTTCTGATAAGAGATGATTGAAGTAATCATTTCGAAATCAAACTAAGGAGAGTGAGATGAGGTATTCTAAATTAATTGCCATAGGCACCACGGTAGCGATCGCAGGTATTGTGATAGGGTGTGGCGGAGATACACTGGCCACATTGACGGCAGAAGATGTAGACACGATTGGCAGCAATGCTGCCAAAGCGCTTCCAGGTTGTGAATACAACAGTGCGGATGTGGCGGTGAGCTCCCCTATGGGTGCTTTTTATCATGATGTTTATCAAGAAGAGATCGATAAGCTGATCCAACGCAAACTGGCCGTACCTTTGGGACGAACGGTTCATGAAGTGAAGGCAGGTACCTGTGGCGGAACATTGACGACAGACGGAACGCACGAAAACGGCAATGAGGATTTGACCTACACGTACGACAACTACTGTAGTGGGGATGATACCAAGCAAACGGTTGTGGATGGGGTAGCTTCTGTACAGAAAGATCAAACTCCGACCCCTTCCGGCCCGGAGCTGAATTCGGCGACCATCAATACGGAAGGGCTCACAACCACCAACAAAGCCAATGGGCGGACGACAACTCAGACAGTGGTGATGACTAATGTGGTCTATACGGCTGCAAAAGATGGGGCTCCTGCTACACTCAAGGCCGAGAAAATCAAAGCAACGAACGATGATGGGAAGGCGTACGAATTTACCAATGTGAATGTTGAGATGAAAGATGCTTCTGCGGGACAACCGGCAACGATGGAAGTCAAAAGTGGCACATACAGCGATCCCGATACCGGCTCAGTGTCCATCACAACTACCCCTATTGCTTACGGAGATGGTGCAACCGGTTCCGGAACGATTACGGTCAAAGGTTCAGAGGGGACAGCGGAATTCAAAACTACGGATGTCAGTACGGGGAAATTTTCGGCGACGATGGACGGGAAACCGGTGGGCGCACTTGATTGCTCAAAAAATATATAGTTATTTTTGTTCGCAGCCTGGACGCGTCACGATAGCATGCAAATAAAATCAGCATTAATGATAGGAACACGTCAGGCGTGGCGCAATATTCTGCGTATGCCTGTGCGCTCTTTTTTGATTGTGGTGAGTGTGGCAGTTTCTATCAGTCTATATGCGCTGATGACTGCAATTGGCACATCGTTTCATCATCAGATGCTCTTCATCGTAAAGGGAGGACATGTAGATGTAGTGGTGAAATCCAGATTTTCCTCTTCACCACTTTCCTCTTCGGTTTCATCGCAACAGGCCGAAACAATCAGCCTTAATCCTTTGGTCGAGGATATAACCTCTGTTGTCATGGGAAAAATACGTACAAGCAAAGGTGCTGTAATCTATATGGTCGGCATACGGGATTTCTGGCAGGTAGCGCACAAATTGAACCTTACGCTGATTCAGGGGCGTCCCTACCACAATGAGTATTTGGAAGCAGTGCTCTCTTCGCGCCTCCTGCACGTGAACCACCTTGAGGTTGGTGATACCTTTCCTGCTGCCAATGACATCAATCTTACGATTGTCGGTGCTTATTCGGCTTGGTTGTCCCTGATGAACAATATGATCATCTGCTCGGATACAGCATTGCAGAAGATTCTTGGACGACCGGGGAAAACCAACATGCTCTTTCTCACTCTGCACGATCCTCTTGAGTCAGATAAAATCATCGAAAGAATTAACAAAAAATATCCAAATCTGCGTGCCCTTCCCAGCCGTGATCTTGCCAGTCAGATTGGTACCCTGACAAGTCTCACGAAAATGTTGGACGTTATTGCCCTGATAGCGCTGGGAGTAGCCATCATTATTTTGATGAGTACTTTTGTGATGGCTACCTATATGCGCATGCGTCAGATCGGCATCCTCAGTGCGATCGGGTGGCCGCAGCCGATGATTGTTGTGTTGTTCGTGATCGAATCGGCTTTTCTATCCATAGCCGGGGGGCTGGTTGGATTGACCCTTTCTGCAGGAATATTGATTGCGTTACGTACTTTTTTTCCCAATATCGCTTTCTATCTTCCGGAAACATTGAGTCAACATGTGATGTTGATGAGTCTATTGATGAGTATTGTTGTCGGGGCTGTTGCGGCGATCCTTCCGGCATATCAAGCCGTCCGAAAACCCATTGTTGAGGCGCTGCGCGATGAATAAGTCCTCCCAGATACTTCTCGAGGCGACCCACCTGAAAAAAACATACGATGGAGGATTGGTACAGGCAGTGCATGATGTTTCCATTACTTTGGAGAAGGGGAAGCTTTATGTACTTTCCGGACGTTCTGGATGTGGGAAAAGTACCCTGTTGCATCTTTTGGGTACATTAGACACACCGGACAGTGGTACTATCCATTTCGAAGGAAAAGCATTCGAATCCATGGATTCTCTGACACGGTTTCGACGGGAAAATCTTGGTTTTATTTTTCAGTTTCATCACCTTTTACCTCTCTTGAGCCTTCGGGAAAATGTAGAGACGGCTCTGGTGTTTTGCCACAAATTCTCGGATACTGAGCATCGAGAGCGGGTCGATTCGATTCTGATGGATGTGGGGTTGGAAGATCGCATGCATCAGTATGCGAATCTTGTTTCCGGAGGAGAGAGACAACGGGCAGCTATCGCCAGAGCTTTAGTGACCCACCCGAAATTGATCCTTGCCGATGAACCGACCGGTAACGTCGATTCCATCACGGCCAAAGCCATCATGGAGATTCTGCGAAACCGCATTCAGGATGAGGAAAGCACAGTACTCGTGGCCACACACGATCCACTGGTACGAGCGTATGCTGACACTATTTTCTACATGGAGGATGGTCACATTCAAAGGGTGGAAAATGCCCACTGATGTGCTCGGGCGCCGTGAAGCGCTCAAAATCCTCTCTACGACAGTGCTGGGTTACTATCTCGGGACAGGATGTACACGCCAGTATCCGCTGGAGAGTTCCACCTGTTTCCCTCAGTCGGTTGCTTCGGGTGATCCACGTGCGGAGAGGGTGATCCTCTGGACCCGGGTGGTGGATCGGGAGCTTCTACAGGAGGATTATCCTGTGTTGCTGGAGGTGGCGAAGGATGAAGCATGCCACGAGATAGTATGGTCTCAAACCTATCTTGCTGAGGCAGCGCTGGATCATTGCCTGCGCATCAAAGTCGGTGGACTGGAACCGGCTACGTATTATTATTACCGATTTACCTATGCCGGGATTCGGTCACGTACCGGACGGACTCGGACACTGCCTGCCGAAGAGGACATGCGGTCTTTATCTCTGGCTATGGTGTATGGTCAGGATTATGTCGGCAGGTACTACAATCCCTATGCTTATCTGCTCCGGCATCACGATCCGGATCTGATCCTCCATTTAGGTGATTATGTGTATGAGAGTACCGGAGACCCTACCTTTCAGGTACGGAACCCGAGTCGGAATGTTATCTTCCGTGATAGTGAGCATGCACAGAAGATCGAGTGGGATACGGTGACATTTTATCTGGCAGAATCGCTGGAAAACTATCGACAGCTTTACCGGACATATCGTAGCGATCCCATGTTGCAAAAACTGCATGAACGTCACCCCATGATCGCGATCTGGGATGATCATGAGTACAAAGATGATTATGCGGGGGGGGATGCAGAGGAGAAGCATAATGCACGTCGGGCTCATGCACGACGTGCCTATCTGGAGTACATGCCTCTGGAAATCGGTTTGGAAGAGGCCTCGTCTTTTACGTCAAGCAATGCTTTGCTTGACGATGAAGCACCGCCCCTCAAGCTGTATCGTGATTTTTCTCTGGGAGGATTGGCCAGACTTCTGGTCAGTGACTATCGAACCTATCGCCCCGATGCATTGATACCCATGGATGCTTTTCCGGGAACTGTTTTCGCAGATGAAGAGGAGATTCGCTCGCTCTATGAAGGGCATTACCCCGGGGAAGGTGAGACACATTGCCGTCAGTTATCGACGTTTTGCAGTCCTTATATCGATTTGCAGGCTTCAACATATGCCAATTATCGATCGATATTCAAAAAACTGATTTATGAAATGTATGTATCGGAGGGAGCCGGCTTTATCGGAGCAGGGGTTCTTGCTGCTCGTGCGGCAGGAGGCAAGATGAATGTACTTACTGCTAACAAGCTGGTTGTTTACTATAATGAACATTTGAAAAACGATAAGTCTCCATTGCCACTGTTGTATGAGGAAGAAGGTGATGAGAAATATCTCGGCTATGCTCGCGGTCTTTCCTATCTGGATCTTGGCAAATATGCGTTGATGACACGTGATGGGGTTGGGGTAACAACCCTGGTTTCGAAAATGGCGTTTGATGTGTATGCGATGAAATATCCGGATCAGAATGTGTACGGGGAGGAGCAATCTCGCTGGATCCAATCCTGTACGGCGAGACAACTCAGCCCTGGCTTCTCTTTGCCAGTTCCGTTTCCATGACGCCGATGACAGTGGATTTGAGTGATATGGACGTATTGCCCGACGCATTCCGGCAACCCATTTATATCAATCTTGATCAGTTCGACGGTTTTCCTTCAGCCAGAGCTGCGCTGATGGAAACATTTCGAGGACACAATGCCTTGGTATTGTCCGGTGATATCCATGCAGCATTCATCACCGATCACGGTGCGGCCAGGGAGATTACAGGGCCAGCTGTTTCTTCTGATACGGCTCGAGAAATGCTTCATGCACTTGTAGCCACCAATCCGGCTCTGGAAAATAAAGAAGCTATCCTCAAAGCACTGGATGATATGGATATCGATGCTAAAATCATAGCGTGTAATCGCAACTGTGTGGGGATGGATACTTCGGCAGTCATTCATCATGCAGATGTTGAACATCATGGATATACGATGATCGAGCTTGAAGCCGAGCATACAATGGTCACGTTGCACACGTTCCCTTTCCGATATGCAACACAGAATCTTTATGAGAAAATAAGTGAATTGGATAGACTTGTAATAAGCAAAAAATTTGTTTTTGAACGGGAAGGATAATTACTTTCAGGGAGAATAAAGAAGAGGTGGTGCGGCTGAGAGGACTTGAACCTCCACGGGGTTGCCCCCACTAGAACCTGAATCTAGCGCGTCTACCAATTCCGCCACAGCCGCGTGAATTGGACGAAAATTATAGCGCAATATTTTGAAAATATCATTAAATTCAGGTACAATAACACCATTTTACACAAGGCAGGAGACATGACAGCACTCGATCAGGAGATCATTGACCACATGGCCAACCCGAAAAATTACGGGAGCATGGAGCAGGCCGATGCGATGGGTATCGGTGAAAACCCCGAAAACGGCGAAAAAGTGATCATCTATCTTCGCGTCAATGACGAGGGAGATTCGCCGCAGATTGAGGATATCCGTTTTCAGGCGATCGGCTGTATGACCACCGTCGTGGCCGGGTCGATCATCACCGGCGAGGCCAAAGGGATCGATTTTGAGACCGGCAAGGAGCTCATCTCGGTGACGCTCGGGATGCTCGACGATGTCCCTGCCGAGGAAGCAGCGTGCTCGGAGATGGTCGCTGTCTCACTGCAAGCGGCTATGGATACCTACAACGCCAAAAAAGCCGACCCCGATCACGGCACCATCACTTACAAGATCGAAAACAGTTGCGAAGTTAAGGAGGATACCCAATGAAAACCCTGTTGATCAAAACCCATGAAGTGTGGCTCGAGACGATTATGGCTGCGTTTATGAGCCAGACCAAAAACCGCCAGACGCTGTACGAATTTTCCGACATCCTGTGGCGGCACTTCACCTGGATCGAGCATGAACTGATCCGTCACGGAGAGAGCTACGACTATGACCGGGACACTATCCCTGTCAAAGTCACCCATTTGCGTGAGATCCTGAGTGATATTACCCGCCGTCTCAGCGAAATCGATCTCCAGCTCATCAGTTGTCCGGATCGTGATCTGGCACACCGCATCTCTACCGACCTGCGCTACATCGAGGGCGCAATCAACCACATGTCCGATGAGATCGTTACCGCCTTCGATGTTTCCCGGACGATCGACGGGATCGCTCTTACGCAGGAGGCGACCGATGCGCTGACACTTTTCCTCTTCGAGGAGAGTTACAAAGAGTATGAACTCATCATGATCTACAATTACCTCAAAGCCCACAGTGACGATCCCTTCCTCAATCGCATTTTCCAGATCCTCATTGATGAGAGTTTCTTCCACTTGCGCAGTTTTGGGAGCATGATGGCCGATATGGGGATCCTCGGTGTCCCCCGTGTAATCCACAAAAGCCTCTACCAGGTCGAGAGTGTCGAACAATTCCTCCGTGACGGGATCGAAGAGGAGATCGCTGCCAAACAGCAATGTCTCGACCTCTCCAATGCCGTCGCACGCGAGTCCAAAGAGCTCGCGGCCTTTTTTGAGTTTATCAACTTTCAGGAAGACTATCATGTCTCTCTGATGCGGGAAGCGCTGGATCATTACGCCCAGATGAAAGCCTGACATGGCACGCCATTACAGCAGTGCTCTCTCCCGTCTATTCGGTCGTTTTGCTGCCCGGCAATTTGGCGGGGGTGTGCAACGGTGGATCAACCGCAGCTACGTCAAGATGATGAAGATTGATATGGCAGCATTTGAATCGCCGGAGAGTTACCCCTCCCTCACGGCACTCTTCACCCGGGCGCTGGTGCTCAACCGCACCTTCGATCCCGACCCGCGCACCGTCATCTCCCCCTGCGACAGCCGCGTGAGCGAAGCGGGCTACATCCACCACGGCCAGGCACACCAGATCAAAGGGATGCCCTACGACACCGCTGCACTTCTCGGAGCGGAGCATGCTGCCGACATTCCTCTCCTTGAAGGGGGAGCGTACGTCAACCTCTACCTCTCCCCGAGTGATTACCACCGCTATCACATCCCGTTTGATCTCACGGTGCACTCTCTGACCCACATCCCGGGCAAACTCTACCCGGTCAACATGCCTCTTCTGCGCACTAAGCTCAATCTCTTCCTCGAAAACGAGCGGGTGATACTGGCGTGCTCAGACACCGCCGGGCATAAGCATTATCTCGTCCTCGTTGGCGCCCTCAATGTCGGCAAGATGGTCGTCACCTTCGAACCCCGCCTCCAGACCAACGCCAACGAGCGTTTCCGCACCCATTACCGCTATGACGAACCCAAAGCGCTCAGAAAGGGGGAACTCTTCGGCTGGTTTGAGATGGGATCGACCATCGTGATGCTGAGTCAAAAGGGGAGCATCCACTATGATGTCAATATCGGACAGAAGCTTGATTTTGCTCAGTCGATTGGGCGGTTGACGTTTGCGGAGTCTTCGGGCTGATGGCATATGATCTCGTCATCTTTGACATGGACGGAACGCTGATTGACAGCTCCCGACTGCTGGCCAACGCCATCAACCACGTACGTGCTCAGCTCGAACTCCCGCCTATGCCCCAGGATGCGATCGTTGGTCAGGTCAATAACCACCAGATCAACCCTGCCCAATATTTCTATGAGGTCGATCATTTCGAACCGATCCATGAGAAATGGTTTTCCGAGTACTATTCTGCCAACCATGCCACTGAGCTTCAGCTCTATGAAGGGATCCGATCACTCCTCTCACAGCTTCACGATCGCGGGACAGCCATCGCTCTGGCAACCAATGCCTACCGAATCTCTGCCCTGGAATCCCTCGAACATCTTGGGATTGCTCCCCTGTTCGATGCCGTTGCCTGCCACGATGACGTGATTCACCCCAAACCGGCACCCGATATGCTCTTCCGCATCCTCGAAGAGCTCCACACCCCAAAGGAATCCGCCGTATTCGTCGGCGACGGTCCCCGCGATGAAGAATCAGCCGAGGCAGCCGGGATTGACTACATCATGGTTGATTGGGGGTATACGGAACATGAGAGGAACAAAAAAGTCGTGCGAAGTGTAGAGGAGTTACAGAAGATACTGGACAGGTAGGGGTGGCTTCAGCCGACCAAAATGTTATGGTATTGTTGTGTTGTCAAAAATGAATTGTAGAAGAGTTATGAAGAGTGTATCATTCAGTGCGCAAAGTGCGCACCGAGAATTACGTGGTAATTCTTAGAGGGGTGTTACGTTCTCAGCCTGAGGACCTTTTTGTCCTTGACCGACTTCGAAAGTGACCTTCTGGCCATCCTGAAGAGAAACGCGACCGGGTGTTGCTTGGTTTACTTGACGGAAGTGTACGAATACATCACTGTCTCCATTGTCTGGTTGGATAAATCCGTAGCCTTTTTCGTCGTTGAACCATTTAACGGTTCCATTTTGCAATTCTGCCATGGGGTAGTGCCTTTAATGTTAAGTATGGTGAATCAAAACAGGGGGGAGTCTTTCGGTCTAACGGAGAAAATTCAAACAAACAATCACACGGTACACACGAGAGATGAACTCGAACCTCATCTTTCATCACCGTCATTATAGCGGGGATATGGTGTAGAAAGCTTAAAATAACACAAAGAGGACTAAATAATTACAAAAAGCAAGTATAATGCTTCCATGAAATGTCCTATTTGCACCTC
>WFSU01000113.1 GCA_015485845.1 Nitratifractor sp.
CACCAATCACCAATCACCAAAAGCCCTACTCAAACCCTAAGAGTCCACAAAGAAAAAACCAATTATACTTACACATATACTTTCATAAGGATCGCACTCATGGCGCAAGTGACAATTTATCTTCCCAATGATCTCGAAACCACCGTCAAAGCCACCGCCAAAGCACTCAATCTCTCCATCAGTAAGTTTATCGCTTCCCTTCTCGAAGAAAAAGTCCAAAACGAATGGGGGTCGGATATCCGCAAACTCTCAGGTGCCTGGGATGATTTTCCCTCTCTCGATGAGATACGAACCGCGCAGGGACAGGATGTCCCCCGGGAGGCATTTTGATGTACTTGCTCGATACCAATACGCTCATCTACTTCTTCAAAGGGATGGGCAACGTTGAGGCACACCTTTTTGCTCATACCCCCAAGGAGATTTTCATCCCCTCTCTTGTGATCTACGAACTGGAAGTGGGGATTGCCAAATCCACGATGCCCCACAAACGGCAGCAACAACTCGCCACTCTGCTGAGCCAGATCACCGTCATCGACTTCAGCCAGCACGAAGCCCGAACCGCCGCCACCATCCGTGCCACCCTCGAAACCCAAGGCGCTCCCATTGGTCCCATCGACACCCTCATCGCCGGATGCGCCCTGGCAAACAGGCTTACCCTTGTGACACACAATACACGGGAATTCGGACGAGTGGAAGGGTTGGGGCTGGAGGATTGGTTCTAATTTTACCCCTCATTTTACTTCGGTTAAACTTCCGCTCCTACAATTCGGACTGTAAATCACCGATGCCCATGAGGCATCGTTCCAAAGGAGTCTATCATGAAAAAACCCTTGAAAGTCGTAGGTCTCATTGCTCTGCTCGGAGCACTCGGTATCGCCAGTGTCCAAGTCCAAAAAGTCAGCTCCGTCCCCTCCAACACCCAGCCCGCTGCATCCACAGACCCCTTCGCCCAGATGGACAAAATCTTTGCGATCCAAATGGAAGAGATGCGTCGCATGCAGCAGCAAATGGATGCGATGTTCCAAAACTTCGGACAAAACTTCCAGACCCCTGCCCTCATGCAGACCCCCCATCTGATCCACTCATCCGGCGTGCTTAGCTCCGGTTTTCAGGACAAAGGAGATCACTACGCACTCACCATCCGCATCCATGATCTCAAAAATGCCAAGGTGAACATCACGTCCGAAAACAACATGCTCACCGTCACCACCCAATCGCAGAACAAACAGGAACAAACCAAAGGCAACTACGGCAAAGTGATCAGTTTCGCCAGCAGCAGCTCCACCCAGAGCTTCACCCTCCCGCCTGACGCCGATCCAGCCACGATCAAAGCGGAGCAAAAAGACAACACCATCACGATTACCCTGAAAAAGAAAAAAGGTGCTGTATCCAAAACCAAAGTGATCCCGATCCAAAAGAAAGACGGAAACAAAACCAAATAAGCACCTACTCGTTCCATATCTCCCGATATGGAACGCCCGACTACACCAAACAAGATTTGGCTACAATACCCCCATGAAACCTACCTACCTTCTCGTCAAAAGTACCTTTACTGACCAAAACTATCCTCGGCATGCTCACGATGGGTATTCCATCTCGTTGGTGCTGGAGGGATTGCATCGTTTTGTTGTCGAGGGGGAGGAAGTGGAAGCAAACGAGGGGACGGTGCGGGTGGTGCATCCTTTTGAAATGCATGAGACGTGGATGAGTACGTGGGTACACATGAACCTCTCGATCCCGACAACACAGATTGAGGTACGGGCGCACTTGATGGATATCGAAGTACCGGTAGTGTTTCACCGGCTGATCCATGATCCTCACCTCAACGATATGATCTCAAACCTGCACAATACAACCGATACGGCAAAGAACGATCGACTAATCCTTGCTCTCATCGACTATTTATTGTTGCATCATACGTATGAGACTCCCGAAGCCAAACGTTCCACCTCTCACGATCCCGTTCTGCAACAAGCCCGCGCTTATCTCCATGCTCATGCTGATTCGCCCGAAATCGACCTCGATGCCGTCGCGCGTGAAGCTCACATGAGCAAATACCACTTCCTCCGACGCTTCAAACAAACCTTTGAGCGCACGCCCCACCAGTATCTCCAAAATCTCAGGATCGATTGCGTCCGCATGAAACTGGCACAAAAGATTTCGCTTGCCGAAGCAGCCCTCTCCTGCGGTTTCTACGATCAGTCCCACATGATCAAAACGTACAAGAAATTTTATGGGCACACGCCCAAAGAGGTCAAATAAAAGCAATTTTTTCCTATACACTCATCAACAAATCCTCTATAATACCGCCAAAAAAGTCAACGCTAAAGAGCCACTAATGAGTATGGACATTTACCTCAACTACCTCCTCATCGCATTCCTCACCATCACCAGCCCCGGTGCCGCCATCCTGCTGGCGATCAACAATGCCATGCGAATGGATCTGGGAGCTGTGCTCTACTCGACACTGGGCAATATCCTCGGGCTCCTGCTCCTGGCCTCTGTGGCGATGTTCGGTGTAGGCGTGCTGTTCAAAACGTCGCCCATCTTCTACACGCTGCTCAAATGGTCGGGAGGTGCCTACCTCGTCTATCTCGGTATCGGGCAGATGCGCAACCATCACACCCACCTTACCCTTACGGTCAAAGGTCATCACCAGCACTATGACCGATGGCCTCTCTTCCGCAAAGGTTTCCTTGTCGCAGCGACCAACCCGAAGCCAATCCTTTTCTTCAGCGCGATCTTCCCCCTCTTCATGGATCCCTCACGCAACACATTGGTACAATTCGGGATCATGACCGGAACCTTTCTGGTGATCTCATTCGCATCACTGATGACCTACGGCTACCTCTCAGCCCATGCCAAAGCATGGTTTTTTGATGAGGCGAAACTGAAGGGCTTTTATCGGATATCCGGGGTATTGTTTGTGATGATGGGGGTAGGATTAGCGTGGTTTGGGTAAAATCCATTCTGAAATTTTCCAAAGGCTCCCAATGAAACTCTACGGCATCACCACCTGCGACACCGTGCGCAAGGCACGCAAGACTCTCAAAGAACACGGCATCGACTACACTTTCGTCGATATGCGCAAGACTCCAGTAGAATGTGAGACGATCGACCGGTGGCTGGCACACGTATCTATCGAAGTGCTGTTCAACAAACGGGGTACGACTTACCGCAAACTGGGGCTCAAAGAGATGAACCTCGACGCAGCAGGGATGCGGGAGTGGCTGTGCAAAGAGAACACCCTCATCAAGCGCCCTGTCATCGAGACCGATGACGGGGAAGTGATCGTAGGATTTGATGCCGGGCGCTACTCCACCCTCAACGAGCGCATCCGGTTGACCGCCGAAGCGAGTTCGTAGCGGCGGGGGCGGGAGAGGGTGCCGGGGTAGGGGTGCTCGAGGGCGGCGAGTCCTTCGCGGTCGATCAGCGCTTCGAGGGCATCGAGGAGGCTCACGAAGGACAGTGAGGCATCCGCCGCCTCCAGCTGCCGGTACATCGCATGGATCATCCACCCCAGCGCCAGCGTCTGCGGGGCTTCGATCAGCTGCACCACGTCGGAGAGATCGACGAGATCCATGCCGTATTCGAGTTTGCGCCGTGCCTGACGCAGCGGCTTGATCCGGACGGGGACGATTTTGGCGAGTCGGCGGTTGGTAAACGACGGGTCGAAATTGCCGGGGAGGAGACGGCGGGGTGCCGGAAGGGCAAACGACTCCGCCCCGCTCCCATCGTCCCACCCGATCGTCTCCCGTACCTGCTCAGTCACATCCCGGCACCGGTACGCCTCAAGCAGAAGCACCGTATCCGCCCGACGGAGAAACAACCCCAACCCCCCGGCCACCAGCACCGTGGAGATGCCGTGGGTGTGCCACAGGCTCCGCACCGTCTCGTAGAGGGGACGGATCGGCTCCCGCTCCGGGGGGATGATCCGGGCGATCAAATCATCCCGGACGAGGAGGTTGGTCGCGCAGCTGTCTTCGTCGAGGAGGAGGAGGCGCGATCCCGCTTCGATCGCTTCGACGATCGCCGCCGCCTGGGACGTGCTGCCGCTGGCATCGTCGGTGGAGAAGCGATCCGTCTCCCGCCCGCCCGGCAGCTCCCGGATAAACGGGTGGATATCGACCCGTCGGACGCTCCGCCCCTCTTCCGAGCGGAGCATCACCCCGTCGGCACGAGTCACGACCCGCTCCCGTCCGTCACCGGGGACGTGGGGATAGACCCCCTCGGTGATTGCCTGAAGGAGGGTCGATTTACCGTGGAAACCGCCGCCGGTGATCACCGTCACCCCCTCGGGGAGCGCCATCCCGGTCAACGATCCCGAAGGGACGTCCACACTCACCCGCAGCGTTTCGGGGGCGGCAAACGGCATGGCATCGTCTGAAGCCATCGGACGGGGATCGACCCCGCTCCGGCGCGGCAGGATCGCCCCGTCAGGGACGAAGACGATCCACCCGTGGCGACGCATCGCCGCCGCAATCGCCGCCCGATCCTCCAGCACCGATACCGTCGCCTCAAGTTGCCGGACTGCCTCGGCCTCGTAGGCCTCATACGCAAACGTAAACCGGGCAATCGCCGGGATCTCCTCGTCCACCATCGCAACCGCCTGCTCGGCATCGAAACTCCCGCCTCCGCCGACACGGGAGGGGAAACTGACCATGAACCGCAGCACAATCCCCGCCGCCGTCACCTCCACGGCATCCCGCGCGACGATGATCTGCGAGAGATCCACCGTATGGAGCGAGCCGGAACCGTCCGACCCCCGGTTGGGGACGGAGAGCGTCTCGATCCCCCGATGAAACCGCCGGATCAAAAAATCCTCAAGCCCCCGCCGCGCCGTCGGATCGTCCAGAAACCGATCGGGAAACATACACGCCTCCCGCTCCAGCGCCATCTCGGCAATGGACGCCGGATGAGCACCGGGACTCCCCTGAATGTGCCGAAACGTCAGCGTAAACGACGGATAGCAGTACGTACCCCGCAACCGCTGAACAGCACCGAATGGTTTGCGATCAAGCTGCCGGATCGTACGGATCAGACGTTCCATTTTTTCTTCCTGTCTGCATTTGAAGGCATCTCCAGGATGTTTTTTGTCCGATGCGACAAAGGAGCACTCAACCCATGCAATGGGCGCTTGCGTCTGCGACTGCCAGAGTATCGGGCAAAAAACATCCCCCCCTTGAAGATGGCCTTGATCTCCTATTATACCACAGGAAGTTCACATACAAAAATTAATATTACTCTAACATTATTTATAATATAATCTAATATTAAACTATTTGTTCAAGGATCAGTCATGAACGTACTTCATCCCCCCTTTGTCCACTTCGTCGTCGCCCTGCCGGTGGCAGCTTTTTTCTCTCAGATGACCTACCTCGCCACCCGGGAGACTGGCTACTCCAAGGCCGCGTTCCGGATCATGGCGATGACATTTCTCGCATCCCTCTTCGCCCTCTATACCGGGATGAGCGATGCTCAGCGGATACTCGACGGACACCACCTCCTCCCCGCCGGACTCTCCCTCCTCGCGACCCACAAAACCCTCGGGATCGTCACCGTCATCCTGCTGCTGGTAACGACAATCATCAAATGGCTTGCCGTCTCACGGAATTCCCTCCCCCTCGAAAAAGTCGCCGTACTTTTCATCGTCCTGACAGTTCTGACTGTCCTCTATCAGGGACGCCAGGGAGGAACACTCGTCTACCAGCACGGCGGCGGGATCGCCACGAAAGTGATCGACAAACGGTAAGGGTAACTAAACTTTTTCTATCTTGACCGGCATGGCATGTCGGGCATTGGAACCGCAGACAAAATCGGTCACCGTCGCCAACCCTCGACTTTTGTCCAACAAGCCGATCTTGTTGATGTCGATACCGCTTCTGAGTCGGGCATTTCCCGGGATCACTTTGCCGTTGATGGTGACATCTTCTGCCCCCTCACCGTTCCTTCCCAGGCCATGCTCTACTCCCAGACAATCGAGCATCACACCATGCCGGAGACGCAGGTATCCTTCCACCGTACCAAAGGCGGAGGAGACACGAACCTTATCTCCGTGATGCAGGCCAAATTTCTCCGCTGTTTTGGGATTAAGATCGACATAGGTGGTGAAGCGTATCTGATCCATGAGCTTGCTGGCAGCCATCGGGGTCGCCAAGACATTGGATTTGAACGAAAAGGCCGTGAGGGGATACTCTGATTTCGGGAAGAGTTTTTCGTACGTCTCTCCTCCGTTCATCCTCTGCTTGAAATACCGAGGCGTTCCACTGAAGCGTTCTCCGGTAATGGAATGCCGCTTAGTACCAACCGTTTCGTTATAGACTTGGATCGGCTTTTTATATTTGTGACTCAGCTTATTCCCCTGATAACTCTCTTCGATGTCCTGGAACCGACCCCCACGCGCCATGACATAGGCGGTCTTCCGCCAGTTGGCACCGCATATCCGCTTCAGAGAAGGAACAAACGCTTCGATACCACTGAGCTGAATATCCTCATCGGTCGCATCGGGTACCGGCTTGCCATCCATTGCCACATTTTCAAACGCTCTGAGGTAAATATCTTCCGCTTTGTTGAGGGGATGCCATGTCCCATTGTTGTCTTTGATCGCCTTTTCGCCGAAGCCGGGAAGGTTGAGCTTCTTGCCCAGAGCAATCATAAAGCTGATCAATTCAATCGGCTCACCGTTTTTGAAACTGGCTTGACGCGGCTTGACCACCGGGAATCTGAGGGTATTGGCCTTGGTCTGATAGCCAGCCCAGACATGGACGATCCCCCATGACTCATAGAGAACGGAGTCCGGGACAATGTAGTCGGCATAGCGTGTTGTCTCGTTGATAAACGGATCGATCGCCACAAACAAGGGGATGTTTTTGGGATCGGCCAGAAGCTTTTCGACCTTGGCATTGGCGCCACTGGTACCGTAGATGAAATTGGCCGCCGCTGTCATCAGAACGTCCAGTTTGTACGGATAGCCTTTGGCACTGTTCATCACCACTTCACTCTCCAGCGCATTGGTGAAGGGGTACCAAGTATCTTTCGCCGGGTAGGGCTTTCCCTGAGCTTTTTTCTGTTTGTATTCGTTGGTTTTCTCGTACGCCATTCGAGCCTTGTCGATTCGGGTGCTTTTGATCTTGGTTTTGCCTTTGTAAGCGAAGAGGTTGTAGCGTTTGCCGACGAAGTCCTTGTAGGCACCGCCTCCGGCACTCATACCACCTTTGTAGTTAAGGTTGCCGACCATGGCTCCCAGCATCATTACGGCATAGGTGGTGTAGAAACCGGTCGTATGCATGGTTCCGCCATGACAGTCGACACTTGCTTTGCGCCCGTGACTGACAAATTTGTGGGCGATCTCCTGCATCTTCTCAACGCTGACCCCACACTCTTTGGCATAGGCATCGAGGGTGTGTTCATTGACATTGCGTGCCAACTCATGAAAGGCAGTTTGCACATGGTAGGTCTTGCCGCCCGATTGCACCTCTCCCTCAAAATCGAGAACAGCCTGAGTGACGGCCGTAGAGGGCTTGAGGGTATTATCAGTTGCATCGAGAACCAGAGGCACCTTCCCTTCTTTGAGAACCCGGCCAAAGTCCGTTTCATCCTGGATGATGAGATGGGTCGCATTGGTCCAAGAGGCATCGTTGAGGGCGGTCATGGCTTTGGCTGAGGGGATGCGCAGATAGCCATCGTTGTAGAGCTTGTTGTTGATGATGATCTGCAGCAACCCCATTACAAAGGCCAGATCCGTACCCGGCACGATGGGAATCCAATGGCTCCGATCCCCTACGGCAATGGTATCGCTGTTGCCCTGGGTAGGGGAGACGATGGTGTACTCAATGTTCTTCTCCGTCCGGGCACGTGCCAGCAGTTTTCCCTGACGTTTAAAGGGATTCCCCGCTTGCCCCGGAGGGGTACCGATGCTCAAGAGATATTCGGTATTTTCAAAATCTGGTTTGAGGTGCGGGTATTTTTTGAAATTCCCGAGAAATGCTGCTTCCCCCGCCCGCATTGAGAGCCCACAGTTGGAAGTATGCCCCTGGACATTCACCGTACCGAATGATTTGAGAAAACGGTGGATGAAGATCTTAAAACGCCCCTCATGGGTCGTCCCGATGAAATTCAAGCCATTGGATTTTGGCCCGAAAATCGGCTCATCGGGGTTGATAGGGGTCTTGATGTCCCGGACATCTTTGAGCCCTTTGACATGCCCCTCGCCGAAGAGGTCTCCTCCGTTGACAATTTCATCGATCAGTTGCTCGATCTCAATCTCTTTCCATTTGTTTTCACCACGCTTGCCCACACGCTTAAGGGGTTTGAGCACACGGTTTTTGGAAGTAATCTTGTCAAAAGCAACATTTCCTCTGGCACATACATTGGACCGATAGGTTTCAAACTTTCCATGCTGGGAGAGAAGGGTGTAGCTCTCCTTGATCGAAGTGTCATACGGTAGCCAAGGGTCACTTGAGAGGAGGTTGTACGGGTTGCCGAGCACCCGCACAACGGTATCGTTTTTGGTATCGACCTTGACCCGAATCCCGCACTGGGTGGTGCATCCGATGCAAGTCGAAGCACAGACTTTATAATCCTTGTTCGGGACAAAACCATCCTTAGAGACGCTGTATTCTGCTTCCGGCGAATTGAAATAGATGCTATCCTCAGCCAACTCTCCCTTATCCGAAAGGGTGGCCACGGCACTCATGGTTTCTTTGTATCCGGCTACCGAGGCGGCCGCAACGACCGCACCCGATCCCAACAAAAATTTTCTTCGACTACTTTTCATTCTCAACTCCTTCATAACAATCTTCCATCTCTTCATCCCAGGGGAATACCAGAAGAACCAAGGCGATCAAAGCAAACAAGATTCCCCAGTTTGAGAGGACTGAAATATAGCTGTCCTGCCCAAAAACCGGCGGGGCATAATGCAAAAACCCCGGTGTGGTTCGGGGAATTGTTTCTCCTCCGATGACCGTATTCCAACGGAAGATCCACACACCGACTGCCGTCACAAATCCACCGAAATAAACCACAGCCGGTATAAACCGCAATTTAGTAAAACCAATGATCAATGGGATAAAGAGCCCCAATACATAGTCGATCCACAGCGTTTCGTTGAAATGCAGCGTAAAATAGTGGTAGAGTGCGTATTTCTCTCCATTGCCAAAGGTCAAAGCAAAGGTCAGCCACAAAAATCGCATCACCAAATCGGCGACGATAAACCATGAGAGCAATCTGGCCAACGTAGCAACCATATCATGATCGACCCTCTGTCGCTCAGACAAAAACCGCTGGAACAGAGGGATCAGCAGGATCAAAAGCCCCGTACCGGAGACCATAGCTGAGGCCAGAAAAATGATCGGCATCAGGGGCGTGTGGTACATCGGATTGGCGTGTACCGCCCCCATGATGTAGCCGGTGTATCCATGAACCGCCAGAGCCAGAGGAATCCCGATGGCTCCGAGGATGTAGCCTTTGCGATGATCTTTTTCGCGTGCTGCTTCACTGAGATCCATGTTGCCAAAGGTAAAGAGCTTGGCAAGAAGACTGCCCTGCTGGGCATGACGGACAAAGTAAGGGCGATACAAAGCCTGTGCTTCAAAAAAGATCAGGATCGGATACGCGATCAGAAGCAGCCCTCCCCATTTCATCGGTGAAGTAGGGAAATTTTCCCATCCGTACATAAAAAAGTTGAGTACCCTGCCCGGCTGCCTCAAGTCATCGAGGAGATTCAGTGGTGCAGCCACCAACAGCACGAACGCCATCAACAGGGCTATGCCGGCGATGGGTTTGTATTTTTTCCAGCCAAACACATGGGCAAAACTTGAGATGATAAAGGCCGCAGCCGAGCTTCCTGTGAACCAGAAATAATTGGGCACATCAATACCCCACGGCTTGGCAATGGTGATCGATGAAACCAATGTGTTGATACTATCCATGATTTTCCTCCTCTCCTCGGGCTTTCATCCACTCTCGGTTGAAGCCCTCTTCTGCTTTGACAACATCGTCCAGACTCTGCGTGGTACTGTAGAGCTCCTCCAGCCGAGAATCCAATCCGATGTAGAAAACTTGGGGATTGGTGCCCTCCGCTTCTTTCAAAACCGTTGTTGGGAATTGCTGAAGAACCTGGTAGACTTCCGACGTCTTGTCGTTGACATCCCCAAAAATCCGTGCCCCGCCGATACAGGTCTCGACGCATGCCGGCAGCAACCCCTTGTCCACACGGTGGGCACAGAAGTTGCACTTATCAGCCGTTTTAGTTCTTTCATTGAAGTAACGCTTGTCGTATGGGCACGCGTTGATACAATAACCACATCCCCAACAGACGGTGTTGTCCACGACGACGATACCGTCTTCACGTTTGAACGTCGCGCCCGTTGGACACACAGGGACACAGGCCGGATCGGCACAGTGATTGCACAGCTGTGGCAAAAAGGCCTTGCGCGGATCGGGAAACTCTCCCACCTCTGTCTCCGTGACGAAGGTTCGATACTGCTCATCGGGGACATCGTTTTCGACCTTACATACCGAGGTACAGGCTTGGCATCCAATGCACTTGCGCAGATCCAGTACCATCACAAAATGTTTGCCGACTTGCCCGATGTATTTGGCATCTTTGGCATCTCTTCCCGGATTTTGCATGGAAAAAGCCTCTGCCTGCGAGGTAACCAGCGTTGCAAACGCAGTCGCAGACAAACCTTTTTTTAGAAAATCCCTTCTGGAATTTTTTTCGTCCATCTTCTCTCCTTTAAAGAATGTTCGAAATCATAACAACAAAAAAGGGGAAAGTGGGGGAGAAGAAAAGGAGAGAAGAGCCCTTCACTCCTTGTTTGGGAAAATGATTTGGAAGACGGCACCTTCTTCATCGTTGTGAACAACAATCATCCCGGCATTGTTTTTTTCGATGATAATCTTGGTCATGTACAGACCGATACCGGTGCCACTGGTCGCATGTTTCGTGCTGAAGTACGGTTCGAATATTCTCTCGATAGGATCAGTCTCGACCCCTCCGGCATTGTCACGCACTTCAATGATGTTTTTCCCCTTTTCAGAATAGGCTTTTAGGGAAATTTTTCCGGTGCCAACCGATCGCTCAACCAGAATATCTTTGGCATTACTAACCAAATTCAACAGCGCCTGAGTGATCTCATTGGGGTACACAAAAAGAACAAAATCATCCTGAATATCCAGGCAAAAGGTAATCCCATTGTTCTTGAGTGAGGCGCGCATGAGTTTTTCCACTTTGCCGAAAGGAACTGAAATGGAGAGAGACTCTTTTTGCTTACCCGACGAGAAAAAGTTGCGAAAATCATCAATCGTCCTCGACATGAATTTGATCTGCATATCTGCATCTTCGATCCGGGTCTGAAGCCGTTCTTTTGTCAGTTTTCCTCGGTCAAAAAACATCTCCATATTGATCAAAATCGAAGAGAGTTCGGTGAGGGGTTGCCGCCACTGATGAGCGATATTACCGATCATTTCACCCATACTTGCCAGCTTGCTCTGGTGGACAAGTATCCGTTCCTTTTCGTTGGCTTCTCTCTCTTTTTTGAGTTTGAGTTCGATCTCCTGCTGCACCCGTTTCTGCAAGTCTTTGTTGATCGCCTGCAACTCGGATTGACTGTGCATCAGCTTGGCATTCAGTTCATCCAATTGGTGAAGAATAATATCAAACCCATAATTCATCACCAGCATCGTAATCAGAATCAACAATACCATCACGATGATGCTCTGGAGGATTGCCTTGTCTACAATCTCTTTCCAGTGGGTAATGTCCTGCAAAAAAATGATCTTGAAATCGTTGTTTTTCCCCAGTCCTTTGCCCACAATGGTATACGGGACGAACACACGCCCGTCCAATGCCACTTCTTTCAAGGAGGAAAAATTATCCTGGGAAATCACCCGCACAATCGGTGAATCTTTATCCATGGAAAATAACAGTGGTTTTTTAGAATGTTCATAATAAATATACGCATCGATGTCCATGATCTTGTGTATCTGTTCCAGAAAGTACCTAGGATCAATCACGAACACCACATACCCGACAATCCGGTTGTTCCCATCCCGTGCTTCTGAAACCGTATGGTAACGAAAACGCCCTCCCGCATACCAAAACCCATCATACGGTTTTTTCACGGTATCAACATACGAAAGTTTCTCCTGCGGTTTTTGACCAAAGTATGTCAACAATTTTCCTTTTCGGTCATAAAAACAAAAGGAGGTCAAAAAGCGATTTTCTTTGGTAATGACCTTCCATCTCGGCAGGCTCAAAGTATGAAGAGCCATAAAATCGCTACGCTCAAAAGCCTCGCGAATCCCATACGAATTGATGTTAGCATAGCCTCGTGTGATATAGAATTTTCGTATCCGCTTGAGGGTCTCCTGATAGACGACCGTCACACGTTTTAATTCCGAAAGTTGATTGCTTTTGGCCACGTTTTTAATATCATTATAACGGATCAGAAAAAAGATCGCAGAGAGAATGACAATAACAATGAGAACCAGGACAATGGTTTTCGTTTTGACCGAAACAGAGTGGGAGAGGCTTTTAAAGTTCAAGCAGGTATCCTATACCGTAAATGTTGGTGATGCACGCTTTTCCGATCTTTTTTCTCAGTTCTTTGATCACCGATTTAATCGCCTCTTTTTGAGGAATCTCACTGTCCCAAAGATACGCGCCTATTTCGTCGAAGGAAATGCTCTGATTGGCGCGGGTAATGAAGTATTCCAGCAGGCGGCTCTCCTTGAGCGTGAGCTGCTTCTCCTCCTGCTCATGATGGACAACCTTCTTCACAGGATTATACACATATCCATCTTTCAAAGGTATCTCCAGATGGTTGTCCACCAGTTCGAGTGCCACAATCTTCAAAGCCTCTTTCAAGTCATATGTATCGTATGGCTTGACAAGGTATTTTGAAATTTTAAGCTCAACGGCTTTCCAGAGATACTCTTTTTCTGCGTGGGCAGAGAGGATAATGATGGGGATTTTCTTATCTTTTTCCCGGATTTTTTTGATCGCACTCAGCCCATCCAGATGGGGCATACAAATGTCAAACATGAGAACGTCATATCGGTTTACATCCATCTCATAAGTGGCTTCTAACCCATCTTCGACAGATACTACCGTATCAAAAAAGAGTTCCAAGACCTCAGAGATATGTTTCCGTATCCCCTTTTCATCTTCGGCATACAAAACTTTTTTGTTTGCCAATATATCCAAAACATCGGTGCCCATATTGCTTCCTTTTCTCCCTGTCATCAAAATGAGATGGCAGGCAAAAATTATAACACAGTGCGGCTACGGTGTCCATAAGAACATTATCGTTAAAGAAGCGTCATTAAGGTTCGTTAAGATTCCGTTGCGATGGGTTCAGGTTGGGCGCGTAAGCTTTGACCATCTCAACTATCAATGAACCCAAGGAGTCCCCTTATGAAACGAACCCTCACCCTGATCGCCACCCTTGCTACCCTGCTGACACTCCCCGAGATGCTCCTCGCGGACAACACGCCGGGGACTATGTATGACCGCCTACAGAAGGCCGGCAAACCTTTTTCGGGCACCGTCCAGAAAGGCGGCTCCGGATGCTCCGGATGTCTCGGGGGCGGTTGCGGATCCAGCGTCCAGAAAAGCCGTGCCGAGACACAGATGAGCGTCATCATGCCGATGG
>WFSU01000114.1 GCA_015485845.1 Nitratifractor sp.
TCGACCGCTTTTCGCAGATGGAAGCGGAGGTACCGGAGGGGTCTTTGGTGGTGTTTGTCAATCCGGCTACACCCGATGGGGCGTGGTATGATATGGAGCCGCACTTGAAGCGGTGGGCAGAGCGGGGATGTACGGTGCTGGTGGATGAGTCATTTTTGGCGTTTACTCCCCATGCCTCGGTGAGCCGGCACCTGGATCGTTATCCTGATCTCTACATCTTGACATCCATGACCAAATATTTTGGTGCAGCTGGGGTGCGGATCGGTGTGCTGGTCTCCTCTGCGGACAATATCGCAGCCTTGCGTCAGCGCGAGCCGCTCTGGAAGCTTTCGGCGCTTGATGCGGCGTATATCCTCTCGGCACTGAAGGATGAGACGTTTGCTGCCCGATCAGCAGTGGCAAACCGGGAGGCAAAAGCATGGCTGTTGAAAGTGTTGGAGTCGAGCCCATGGGTTGAGACGATCTATCCAGGTGAGGCCAATTTTGTCTTGGTGCAGCTACGAGGGTTGGATGCTAACGAATTGCAAAGAAGGTTGCTCCCTCACCGTATCTTGGTGCGCGATTGTGCCAATTTTGATGGGCTGGATGCGTATCATGTGCGGATCGCGGTTAAAGCTATCGAGCAAATGGAGCCTCTTGCGGAGGTGCTTCGTGGCTAATCTCTCGATCTTTGGTACCCATTCGGATGCGGGCAAGAGTACTCTGACGTGGCTGATTGGACGGTTGCTGCAGGAACGGGGGTTGAGTGTGGCACCGTTCAAAGCCCAAAACGTCTCCAACAACGCCCACGTGGCCGATGATGGATCGGAGATCGCCGTCGCACAGCAGTTTCAGGCTACGGCCTTGGGAGTCCCCACTTCGTGGCACGTCAACCCCGTGCTCCTCAAGTCTGGCCGGGGCAGTGCTGCCTCTCTCATCGTTCGAGGCGAAGCGGTACGGACGCAGGATGTGCGGGAGTATTATCGTGATATTGATACCCTCAAGCCCATTGTCTCGGAAGCCTTCGCCCATCTTGATGAGCGCTATGATGTGGTGATCGCCGAGGGGGCAGGCTCTCCGGTGGAGCTCAACCTCATGGACAAAGATCTCTCCAACCTCTACATCGCCACCGAGTTTGACACCCGCATCATCCTCGTAGCCGACATCGAAAAAGGGGGTGTGTTTGCCTCGATCTACGGCGTGTATCATCTCCTCCCGGAAGCACTCCGGCATCGTGTCATCGGTGTAGTGGTCAACAAATTCCGGGGGGATCGCAGTCTTTTTGACGAGGGGGTGCGGATCATCGAGGAGCGGTTTGGGATCCCGGTGCTGGGGGTGCTGCCCTATGTGCCGTTTAACCTGGGGTTTGAAGATTCGCAGAGTTTGATGGGGTATGCCCAGCGGTGTCGGGACGGAGCAAAACAGGTGGCGGTGATCGCCTACCCGACGATGAGCAATTATACGGACTTTGAGCCCCTGCTGGCCGATGAGGATGTGTGTGTGACGTTTGTCCGGGGGGCAGCTGATCTGAGCGGGTACGATACGGTGATTTTGCCTGGATCGAAGCTGGTGTTGGAGGATCTGGCATGGCTGAGAGCACAAGGCTTTGCTGAGCAGATAAAAGAGCTGTGCCATGCCAGTGTTCATCCGAAATCTCATGCCACACACGGGGCTGGGACTTCAGTCCCACAAAGCAGGGCGGAAGCCCGTTTGTCTGATACGACCCGCATCATCGGCATCTGCGGAGGATACGAGATGCTCCACAAACATATCGAGGATCCTGAAGGAGTCGAGTCAGCACCCGGCAGCGCAGTAGAGGGGCTTGGGATCATCCCCGGCACCGTCCGTTTCGAGCGAGACAAGATCGTCCACCGCCACGGTGAGCGATACGAGATCCATCATGGCATTTCGTTGTCGTATCCGGATGGGTATGTGACGGACACCGTGCTAGGGACGTTTGAGCATGGGCTGTTTGCTGATGAGGCTTTTGTGGCGTATCGGAGCGGGCAGATCGGGGCATTTGTCGATACGATGAGGCCGTATCTCGATATGCAGAGGATCATCGATCATGTACGTTGAGGTGGCTCTTATCGCCTATATCGTCGATCGCGTCGTCGGTGAGTTTGGTTTCGTTCGCCATCCGGTGGTGTGGATGGGGGATCTGATCGGTTGGTACGAGAAGCGGTGGTACCGCGACTCGGTTTGGCGCGGTGTTGGATTGGTCGTTGTCGTGGTGGGCGCAACATGGCTTATCTCTCTTGTTTTGCAAACGTGGGTGTCGGGGTGGGGACACCCCGACCTACAGGTGGCGGTGCTTGGTATTTTTGCTTCAATGGCGATCGCTTCGAAAATGCTCTACGATTCGGTCGCTCATGTCATCGACGATCCAGCTTCGATCCGCTATCTGGTTAGCCGTGACACCGAGGCGCTCACCCCAAGCGAGATTCACAAAGCCGCCATCGAGACGTACGCCGAGAACCTCTCGGACGGCGTCATCGCTCCGCTGATGTATCTGATCCTCTTTGGCCTCCCCGGAGCCTTCACCTACAAAGCGATCAACACCCTCGACTCAATGGTTGGCTACCGCAACCCCCGCTACGTTCACTTCGGCAAAGCAGCCGCCCGCCTCGACGACATCGCCAACTACATCCCAGCAAGGATCACCGCCATAATAATCATGCTTCTAACCCCATCCACCATCCACTATCCACCATCCACTAAACTTCTCGCTACCCTCTGCTCTCAAGCATCCAAACACCCCAGCCCCAACGCCGGCTACCCCATCACCGCCATGGCACTCTCGCTGGGGGTCAAACTCGGCGGCCCCACACCGTATGACGGGCAGATCAAGCCCAAAGCGTGGTTTGGCATCGGGCGTGAGACGATCACAACTGATGATATTCGGCGTGCGTTGAGCTTACAGCCGAGATTGGATATATTTGTGATCATAGTTTTGACGATAGGAGCGTTGGTGTGAGGCAGGTGTGGGATGGGGTGAAATTCGCGGTATCATACTTCAGCGCTCTGCCGGTGCGCTTCTCTTCGGAAGCCGACTTGACCCACCCGCGCGTGTTGGAGAGTATGGTGCTCTCTATGCCAATGGTGGGGGTGTTGCTGGCTGGATTGACGCTGGGAGTGTGGTATCTGCTCGGATCGATTGGCTGGGCAGGTGCAGTGATCGCCGCACTCATCTACCCGGTGATGTACGGCTTCCTCCACACCGAGGCAGTCATGGATGTCGCCGATGCCCTCTACGCCGCCCACAGCGGCAAAGACCCTTACACCATCATCAAAGACCCCACCGTGGGTGCCATGGGTGTCTTCTATGGCGTGACGATCCTCCTGATCAAAACCGCCCTCATCACCTCGCTTCTCCTCGCCGGTCACGGTATCGCACTAATAGAAGCCGCCCTCATCAGCCGCATGGGATTGGTAGTATTGTTTCACCTCCACACCTTCCGCTCCAGCTTCGTCGAACAGTTACGACAGGCTCTTGATGGACGGAATACGCTGATCGTGCTGGGCATCTATACCCTCGTGGGGTTGATTTTTCTCCCTGCCTTTTGGCTCTGGCTTGGGGTAGGGCTTGATGCGGCTATTGCCATCTCGTATGCCCTTCGATCTCGATTGGGGTTTGTCAATGGGGATGTGTTGGGGGCGACGTTGGAGGGGGTGGAGGTGGTTGTGCTGATCCTCCTCTCGTTCCGCATCTCCTGATGCGGAGTGTGTATTAAGATAGGATCAAGCGAAAGATACGAAGCAAGAGAATGATTATCTAACTAAAAAGTGAATAAAAATGACAAAAGAATCATCAAAAGGAACAGCAGTAACGTTTTTTGTTTTTGGAGCAATTGTCGCATTAAAGCAAATTTTTCTTGGCGAATCTTTAAACAGAACGATACATGATTATTTTGGCTTTTCCCCATTGCTATACGTTGCATATTCATGTTTTGGCATTGCTTTTTTCTTTTATGTCGTTTCTCGTTTTTTGAAACCAGCCAAAAGAGAATGGACGTGTCAAAAATGTAACGCTATATTAACCAGAGGGCAAATTAAATTTGGCTTATGTCCCTATTGTGGGACGCGGGTAAAAGATTTTAGAGGCATACAGTCTTTTTCGATTTTAGATCCGTAGTATATGCTAGTAAAAATCCACGAAAACTTCCTCTCGTTCCGCATCTCCCGATGTGGAATGCATACCGAAAATACAGGCAATCAAAAATCTCAAAAAGCCACGAAAGTACGACATCAACACGCCCCGTATCGGGAGATACGGATCGAGGAGAGTCATTGTTCGAGACGGAAGCCTCTGCTTCCGTTGTGGGACTGAAGTCCCAGCCCCTTGATGGTGTGGCGTGTGCCACCTGGGCAGATACGCGGATCTGCCCCTACAAAATTTTACTCAGAGTGGAGAAGATCGTATGTGGTATAGATGATCGAGCCAAGAGCGATCATCAGTGCCAGCGCCAATGCAATCGATTCAATGCTCATTATAAATCCTCCAAATCATTTATTTTTTTGTGCATATGTTTTGCAATCATAGTGAAAATGGTCGATAGAACAATGATAGTGATCGTCCCTGCCCAGAAGGTAAAATCTCTGTCACCGTTTCTAAACAGACGAACAGTCCCTCCGATATCTCCCATAAGAAGAGCCGTCACGAGAGCCAAGTAAACTTTGAGGGCTCCGATATACTCTTTTGCTCTGTCGATTTTTGCCATGAGTTATTATAGCCTAATATCGAAAGATTTCAAAATATATCCGTTGTGGGGTTGAAACCCTAGCCCCTTGATGATGGTGGCGTGCCCCACCCGGGCAAATACGCGGATCTGCCCCTGCGGGGGAGGAGAGGGATGGGGATATCTTTTTATATGGAGTTAAACTTATTTGAGTACAATAACGGAAAGGGTACACAGAAGCTTCAGGAGCTGCTACTCCTGAAGCCTTGTGCGACTACTCGTCGCAGTCTGTGTCTTTTTGCCTCTTGCTCTCTTTATAGCTCAGCCACATGATTGTAACCTTCACTACTCCGAGAACCAAAGCAAGTACAGGAAATAATATTTCCATCGCGCACCCTTTCAGTCAAGATACCCTGCCTATGCCGGAAGGCATCGCTCATACAAGCCCGCCCACTCAACCGAAAGTAAAAACACACCCCTTTCCAAAAAGGGCATGAGAATCATAGCACACGTAGATGCATTGATCTAAAAATGTGTCATATTGTCATATTTTCTCTTGTTTGTTGGGTTAAAACCCCAGCCCCTTTTTGGTGGCGTGCGCCACCCGGACAGACACAGGGGTCTGCCCCTACGGATAAGATGGAATGGGGACGGAGAATGCTCACGACCTTCAACCACATTTTAGATAGGGTTGATATACTTTCTGAACTATTTCCAAAATTAAGATTTTAAAGGGTATTTATGAAAAAAGTTAACTATCTGATCTACATAGTCTCCGTTCTGTTTTTAGTAGGATGTGGTGGAGGTATTTCTGACAATGAAAATAATGTGAGGCAGGAAACAAGTTCTCCCAAATACGATGTCTATTATTGTACATCCATTAATACTTCTGATGCCAATGGAGAGACTGTAAAAAGTGCTATCTATGGAGCGCACCGAGAGTCTCTTGCTCAGTTTACAAAGATACTGGATATGAGTGGTAAAAAGAAGCTCGTGGACAGTTGTGCAGTTGACAGCGATGGAAATCTCTATTGGACAGATCGTTCTGTCCACGGTGTGTTCCGAGCTGATCCAGATGGGCAACATGTCGAGCAGATAGTATCTGGATTGGATATTCCATTTGGGCTTGCCATCGATGAAACGAACAAGAGAATCTATTGGTCAAACTGGATACAAAGTACCCATCCACAATCAGGAGAAATTGGATACAGCGATTTGGATGGGAGCGATAAAAAGACAATCATCAGAGGACTCTCTTCAGGTGGAAGCCTGACTATCGCCCAAGGCAAACTGTTTATTTCTGATTTGTTTGGAGGAAAAATTATGAAATCGGATTTAGACGGAGGAAATCTAGTGAAAGTTACCGATGCGAATCAGCCAGGACAAACCGCTTTTGATGATCAAAATAACAAACTAATCTGGACAGATATCGCCGATGATAAAATATCCAGTACCAATCTGAATACGCTGCAAACGACAGATTTGATTGTATTTGATAGTGTATTCGCCAATCCAGAAGCTTTGGCTATCGACAAAACTAATAATAGAATGTTATTCATAAAGCCGGTAGAAAATAATGGTCTGGGTCAAAACCCCTCGAGTCAACTACATTCCGCTGATTTGAATGGGAATAATGTAGTGATGTATAGTAATTTACCGGTTAGTTTACATGCAGTGCAAACCTTGATTGTTAGGTAATTTACATAGAGATTAAGAGACTTCATGACCTATCACGACTGGTTTACACAACACGCGGCCAAGCACCGCGATATCGTCTCCCGGCTTGAGCATCTGAGTGATGAGGAGGTGATTGCCTATTTCCGGTATGACAATATGGTGGAGCATGAGCCGGATTTTTGTCCGCTGTATGCCAAGGGGACACGGTGTCATGAGATGGAGGATCTCAATTGCTACTTGTGTGCGTGTCCTCATTTTCGCTTTCGGGATGAGGGGATCGGCGTGGAGGAGGGGGCGGTGGTCAAGAGTATCTGCGCTATCGATGCTCCGGGGGGTTCGCAGAGCAAGCATGCGGAGGTGATCCATCACAATTGTTCGGGCTGTACGATCCCGCATACCGATCGGTATATTCGGAGGCATTTTGATCGGGATTGGGGGAAGATCATGCGTGAGTGTGAGGTGTAGGTGCGCAGTTGTGCACCGTGTATTGGTGATTTTGTAGGGGCATACCCGTGTGTTTGCCCTTGCCCAAAGGTTGAAATGGGTTTTTTGAACCAAAAAAAGCTATAATATCCCCCAAAAATAGAACAAGGAAATACTCATGGCAATCGAGACCATCGCATCGACTGATGCATTTAAATCCCTCGTCGAGGAGACTCGTAACGGTGCA
>WFSU01000115.1 GCA_015485845.1 Nitratifractor sp.
AATTCTCTGCTACCTGTGTAGCTTCTCTCCTCCCAAAAACATGCTATACTCTTCCAAGATATAAAGAAGGAGGCACTCATGGATAAATATATCTTGGTGCAGATCGCCCGCGATGCAATTGCCGAAGAATTTACCGGTCAGAAGCGGATCGATCGGGAGGCACTGGTGCGGGAACATCCGTGGCTGGCAGAGCAGGGGGCGGTGTTTGTGACGCTTAATGAGCATCACCAATTGCGGGGCTGTATCGGCTCGATCATCGCCCATCAGCCGCTGATCGATGATTTGATTGCCAATGCCCGCTCGGCTGCGTTTGGCGATCCCCGCTTTTCCCCGTTGCGTCCCGAAGAGCTGGAGACAATCGAGCTCGAAGTCTCACTTCTGACCCCGCCCGAGCCGGTTGCGTATCGCGATACGGAAGATCTGCGTCATATCATCCGCCCCGGCATCGATGGTGTCATCCTCCGACAGGGTCATTATCAGGCGACTTACCTCCCCTCGGTCTGGGAACAACTGCCGGAGTTTGACACTTTTTTCGCCACTCTGTGTCAAAAAGCTGGCTTGCCGGGCAACTGCCTCAAAGCCCATCCGGAGATCTTCCGGTATCAGGCGGAGAAGATAAGCGAAAATTAGAAATTTTCGCGTGTTACGTGTTACGTGTTACGTGCTATGCATTGATATTAAGTAGTAGGTGTGCAATTGTACATCACATCGGAAGCGGAGGGCTCCGCCCCCGCCTATATTCGGGGCTGGAGCCTCTGATTCCGGAGAATGGTGTTTTTTGTTCATCTGGAAGTGGCAGTTTTAGGCTCTTATGGTAGACAATTGCGGCACCCTACGCCAACAAAATTATATTCTCTAATGGATGCGTAACACGTAACACTTAGCACTTAACACGCACAACACGCAACGAAGGAGCGAATATGCATTTTTCTCAATTCTACCGCCCGGATGGCGATCGGATCGTCTGTACTTTGTGTCGTCATTACTGCAAATTATCCGACGGTCAGACCGGTGTCTGCGGCGTCAATGCCAATGAAGGGGGTCGGCTGCGCAATCTCGTCTATGGCAAAGTGGCTGCTCTGAATATCGATCCGATCGAGAAGAAGCCGCTGTACCACTTCCTGCCCGCTACGACAGCACTCTCTCTCGGGACGGTGGGGTGCAATTTCCAGTGCCCCTTTTGCCAGAATTGGCAGATCTCCCAGAGCAATGCCATTGAGGATTCGCAGGAGGTGACACCGGAGCAGATCGTTGATGCCGCCGCGCGGGAAGGGTGCCGTACGATCGCCTATACGTACAATGAACCGACAATCTTTTATCCCTTTGCCCGGGATGTGGCGAAGCTTGCACACGCAGCCGGGCTGAAAAACGTCTTTGTCAGCAATGGCATGGAGAGCCCGGAAGTGCTTGCCGATATGAAAGGGCTCATCGACGGGTTCAATATCGATCTGAAGAGTTTCGATCCTGCCTACTACAAAAAAACGCTCAAAGGCTCTCATGCCGGAGTCCTTGATACCCTCAAACGGCTCAAATCCGAAGGGATCTGGGTCGAAGTGACCACACTGATCGTCCCGGGGGACAACGACAGCGACGAGGAGCTGGGGCAGATCGCCCGCTTCATCGCCGAGGAGCTCGATCCCTATACCCCCTGGCACATCAGCGCTTTCCATCCGGACTACAAGGTTCAGGATCGCGGAGCCACCCCGGCCGAAACCCTCCGCCGCGCCGAAGCGATCGGCAGGCAGGCCGGCCTGGCCTACATCTACATGGGCAACGTCCCCGAAGACGGCAACACCCACTGCCCCGACTGCCACGCCCGGGTGATTGCCCGGAGTGGATTTTATGTGGTTGAGAATCGGCTGGTCGATGGGCATTGTCCGGAATGTGGTCGGGGGATTGAGGGGGTGTGGGGGTAGTGAGGAATTAGGAGTGAGGAGTGAGGAGTGAGGAATTTTGGTATGCTTTTCTGAGAAAAGCTTTTACAGGGGACGCGACTTCAGTCGCGTTTGGTGGGACTGAAGTCCCAGCCCCTTATTTTCCTTTTACCATCCACCAAAATACACCAATACACGTGCACAAAGCGCACCAAGGGAGACACCAATGAAACGAACAGCAGGCAATGCTGGAGCCTTCTATCCGGCGACGTGCCATGAGATTGAGGGGATGATTCGGCAGTTTAATGAAACACTCGAGGCAGCGGTGTCGGACTGGTCGATCCTGCAGCAGTCTGCCCGGGCGATCATTGCGCCCCATGCGGGGTATGTTTACAGCGGTTTCACGGCCAATATTGCCCACCGGATCCTGGGCAATGCCCACCCCGAAAGGGTGGTGGTGATTGGCCCGAGCCATCATGTCTATTTCGAGGGGATCAGCGTCGCCATGCAGGAGACGTACGAAACTCCCTGCGGCGATCGGGAGATCGATGTGACTTTTTCCCGGGAACTCGCTGAGCGCCATCGTCTCCTCTGGGTTCCCGAAGCGCACCATCGGGAGCACAGTACCGAGACACAGATTCCATTTATCGCCCATTATCTGCCCCGAGCGCGTGTGGTGGAGGTCATTTACGGGCAGATTGATTACACAGAGTTGATCCCCATTATCTCCGAATCACTGGACGACCCGAAGACCGCCGTGGTGATAAGCTCAGATCTGAGCCATTTTTATACCTTGTCCGAAGCAGAGAAAATTGATACCGTTTGCATGGAAGGGATCGATCGCCTCGAAGTCGAGGTGTTGGATCGCGGTTGCGAAGCGTGCGGCATCCTTGGGATCAAAGCAATGATTGAAGTCGCCCGGGCTCGCAGCTGGAAAAGCACCCTGCTGGACTACCGCACCAGCGCCGATGCCAGTGGTGATACCCAGCGGGTTGTCGGGTATGGAAGTGCTATGTTTGGTTAGAGTTATGCTTCTTTCAACCCATACGACTTGAACTTCTCCACGATGATGTCCATCTCCTCACTGGAGAGGATCGTCGGGGTGCCGATTTGGCTGGCGAGGATGTACTGGCGTGCGAGATTCTCGACTTCGACGGCGAGCCAGAGCGCTTTGGGGAGGGTGAGGGCGGTGGTGACGACACCGTGGTTGGCGAGGAGGCAGGCGGTGTAACCCTTCAGGGCTTTGAGGATGTTTTCGGAGAGCTCCGGGGTACCGAAGGTGGCATACTCGGCGCAGGGGATGATGTGTCC
>WFSU01000116.1 GCA_015485845.1 Nitratifractor sp.
ATCGACTACAAAAGCTCCCCCAAATACGCCACCCACCACCGCCAACAAGTCGCCCACTATGTCGAAGCGATTGAGAGCATCACCGGTAAACCGACAGAGGGGAAGGTGGTGTATTTATTGGAGGATCGGGTGGAGGTGGTTGGGGCGTAAATATTTACAAACTGTTATCAATCTCTTGCAAGGTGCTTTTCAAAACCGCTATTCTTTTCTCGCAAAGCCCAAAAACAGTCTCAGCATTCAAATCAAAATAGTGATGAGAAAGAACATCTCGAATCCCTGCAACTTTTTTCCACTCTACTTGAGGATAATTTTTCAGCAGTGTTTTATCTGTGATTTTGTCTATCTGTTTTACGGCCTCACCGACAGCTATCAGCAGCATACAAATACTGTCAAGTAAAATCTGCCCCTCTTCCGTATCCAAAAAATCATCAACAGAGGTTACTTTTGCACACCTTTGTTTGATCTTTTCAGTTGCCTGAATCGTATCTTCCAGCACATCGCGAAGCAAACTTTTATCATACATAAATAGAATCCCTTTGAATTCTTGACAGTAACCTAGGGTTCATTCGCTTCCATAATGCTATCACATCGACTTGGGTATTGAACTTTTCTCTCAGATCCTGCATGATGCCCACCTGATTGAGCAAATCAGGTTTATCAAAATCCACCACCACATCTATGTCGCTGCCGTCATAAGCATCCCCCCGTGCATAGCTGCCAAATATGCCGAGTTTCTTGATACTGTATTCATCTTTTTTTAATGCTTTATACTCTTTCAAGTAGTTCAGTATCTCTTGTTGAGTCAACATGATTTTTCCTTCTGAAATATCCCCATTATACCAACTCCATAATTTATCAATTCTTATGCCAAATACACAAATACACATAAGCATCTGTTCCATATCGGGAGATAATGGAACAAGGAGGCTATCCCCACTTCAATGTAGGTTCGACTCGACGTTCTGCACATAATGATATAATAATGTTTTTATATCGCCATCTACTTCAACAACTCATAATACACCCCACGCCCACTACCAAAACTCTCCAAAATACCCTTTTCAACCAAATCACTCAGATCCCTGCTGGCGGTGATACGGTTGGTTTTGGCGATGTTCATGTATTTTTGAGCCCTCATGCCGCCCTCGAATGGTTCGGGCAGAGCAGAGAGCATCTTGAGGATCACTTTTTTCTGCCTTGGGTTGAGGGTGGTTTCTTTGTGTCTGTCCCAGAATCTGGCTTTGGTTTTGATCGCTTCGACACGTACGAGAGTATCGTCTATGGACTGCTCCAGCAGCATGACAAACCACTCAGTCCAAAGCGTAATATCCTGATCGGTACGCACACACACCCTGTCGAGGACATCATAGTATGCTTTTCTGTTTTGGTAAATCATTGTGGAGATCGAGTAAAAGTTCCCGTTGGCTAGATGGGCTTTGGCCAGGACATAATCCGTAATCGCTCGGGCAATCCTGCCGTTGCCATCATCAAACGGATGGATCAGGACAAAATAGAGATGCGCCACGATGGCTTTGTAGATACCGGGAGTTTCATCGTCCCGGTTGAGCCATGCAAAAAAAGCATCCATCAACGACGCCACCTCACCTGAGGGCGGTGCGGCATAGTGGATCGTTTCTTTGTTCCATGCGCCCGAGACGATCTGTATCGCTTCGACATCGGTTCGGAAAGCACCTACCGTGATTTCTCTCAGCCCGCCTCCATGGACAAACAACGCCCTGTGCCAGGACAGTACCCTCTCTTGAGTCAAGGGTTCAAGATTGGTCTTGGCATCGAGCATCACTTCGATCAGGGCATCAGACTCCTGAGTGTAGCTGTAGTCATCTTCCAATCCCAGTTTCAACAGTTTATTGATGGACGATCGTACCGAAGATCGCTGTAGCAATTCCCCCTCTATGGCTGTCGTCGAGAGGGCTTCATCCATCAGGACATTCAGCATCAGCTCGCTGTAGCTCTCTCGGTTGAGGAGCTCTTCGATCATTTTGAGCTGGCCAAACTTGTAGTAGAGACTATCCAAAGCTGCTTCATTGTAGACAAAGTGAGGGAAGTTCGCACCCTCCCAAATCCATTGTTTATGCTCTTGATACGTTTTCATGGTGTAATTGTATCATTTTTTGATGCATTTTTCTTGAAAAACGTATCATAGCCTTAAATATTCCTGAATTTCAATACAATTTAAGATTAACCTGCTACAATCCCATCCACCAAAGCACACCGCTTTAAAAATAACAAGGAAACGCATCATGAAAATGACCAAAGTCACCAAGCCTTTTGAGGTCGAGCGCGACTGGATCTTGATCGATGCCGAGGGGCAGACCTTCGGACGGATCTTGACTCAGGCAGCTACGTATCTGCGCGGCAAGCACAAGCCCAGCTTTACTCCCAACGTCGATTGCGGCGATTATGTCGTCATCATCAACGCTAAAAAAGCCATCTTCTCCGGAAACAAACTCGACTCCAAAGAGTACTTCCGCCACAGTGGATACTTCGGAAGCACCAAGAGCACCAAGCTCTCCGACATGCTCGAAAACCACACCGAGAAGCTCTACCGTCTCGCAGTACGCGGGATGCTCCCCAAGACCTCTCTCGGCAAGCAGATGATCAAGAAACTCAAAGTCTACGAAGGTGCCGAGCACCCTCACACAGCTCAGATCGGTAAAGGAAACTAAACATGGCAACAGTCTACGCAACAGGTAAACGTAAAAGAGCGATCGCCAAAGTCTGGCTCACGCCCGGTGCCGGTGAAATGAGCATCAACGGCCTCACCCTCGACCAATGGCTCGGCGGTCACGAGACCCTCAAGATGAAAGTCCGCCTCCCCCTCGAAGCCACCAAGCAACTCGAAGCGGTCACCATCAAAGCCACCACCCTCGGCGGCGGATACAGCGCTCAGGCCGATGCGCTCAAGCACGGCATCACCAAAGCCCTCGTCGAGTACGAGCCCAGCTTCCGCGCTATTCTCAAGCCCATGGGGCTGCTCACCCGCGACTCTCGTGTCGTCGAGCGTAAAAAATACGGTAAGAAAAAAGCCCGCCGTTCACCTCAGTTCTCCAAGCGTTAATCGGCGCGTTTTCTCCTGCGCCGCCTGGCGTGGGGATTTCACCTTTTCACTCGAACTCTATTACACTTTCCCCCTATCCTTTTATCGTGTTCTTCATTGCCTGATACCCGTAATAGTATTCACTATTTTTGTGCGATCAAAAACCAAATGCAAAACGAAACAAATTTTGTAAGATATAATCACCGACAACCCCTTTAAAGCTTCTGTTACTGGATAATAAAAGCTAGCATTTATACTTTTTTAGTATAATTCTATTATATAAAATACTAAAAAGGTATATTATGGTTGATTCGATGAGATTACTATTTAACAAAATTCCTTATGAAATTAGAAGAGAAGATTTATCACACATTGATGCGAAAGAGATTGAAAATTTTCTACTTGACGCTTTCCCAGAAAGTCTTGTTGGGATCAATGACATTTCAAGGGTTTATGTTGATAATAAATATAATCCACAGACTATAATTGTAGAAACATTTAAAAACATTAAAAGTCAAGAAAATATAGTCACGGTCAATTGGGGGGATTTACAAGATCAAGACGGTGCCCCTGTGCCAATTTGGATTAATTACATTGAGACTGATATTTTACCAGAAATAAATATTATAAAAAAAACTTGTATCGACTTAGGCTATAGTCAAAACGAACTTGCATACATTCTAGGTGTCAAAGATCAAAGTCTAAGAAATATGATTTCTAAAAATAAATTTACTACGCAAATTATCAGGTCAATTAATTTGCTAATTGAAAATCATAAATTAAAACATGAGATAGAAGAGTATTCTGCCTTCAAACAAAGTCTACAGAAATTTATTCAACCCATTTCAGAATAACAAAATATACTGGGGATGGAACAAAAAGTCGAGAATACGATTTATAAAGTCCTTCTAATAAAATATGTACTAAAATATGTACACATTCAAGGAGTTCTCATGCAAACCATGACCTTTTCACAAACGCGACAGCATCTCGCTTCTGCTTTTGATGCTGTGGTGCAGAATGCCGCTCCCATCCTCGTCACGCGCCAAAACAAAGAGCCGGTCGTTCTCGTCTCTTTGCAAGACTATCGTGCAATGGAGGAGACCATGTATCTGATGCAGAGTGCGGCCAACGCCAAACGTCTCAACCGCTCCATCCGGCAGCTCGAAACCGGCCAGGGGCAAGCGCACACCTTGATCGAAGATTGATGAAATGATTTACACTTTTTCGGATGATGCTTGGGAAGATTATCTCTACTGGCAGGCGCACGACAAAAAAATCCTCCGCAAGATCAACCGCCTCATCAAAGAGATCGCACGCAGTCCGTTTGAAGGGATTGGCGACCCCGAGCCTCTCAAACACAACTGGTCGGGCTACTGGTCACGGCGCATCACCATCGAACACCGCATTGTCTATCGTATCCAAGGTGGCACGCTCCTGATCGCTCAGTGTCGATACCATTACAAATAAACTTTCACCTCAACTCTATTACTCTCTCCCCTATCCTTTTCACCTGCACTTCATCGTGCGATACCAACAGCAATGTCCGCTCCTCTTTGAGCCGCAGTAGCAATGCCTCGATCCGCTCAGTCGCTACCGGATCAAGAGACGCAGTGGGCTCATCGAGAAGCAACACCGTCGGCTCAAGGATAAGCGCACGAGCGATAGCCAGACGCTGTTTCTGCCCCTGAGAGAGGATCTGTGCCGGAGCGTCGAGGCGGGCGTGGACTTCATCATAGAGTCCGACTGCTTCAAGGGCAACGCGGACACGCTCGGTGATCATGCTCCGATCCCGTTCTCCGGCCAGCCGCAAGCCAAAGGCTACATTGGCCGCGATGCTCATCGGCAGAACGGTAGGCGACTGGAAAATATACGCCACCTGCCGCCGGAGGGCATGGACATCCAGCGTCGGATCGTACACATCCCGTACTACCCCATCGACACGCGCCTCGATCGTCCCGGTGTGCCAAAAAGGGGTCTCCTCCACCTCGTGCAGCCGATTGATCGCCTTGAGCAGAGAAGTTTTGCCTCGACCCGAAGGTGCTGCGATGACCGTAATCTCCCCCGGATGGGCTTCGAAAGAGAGATCTTCGACGATGGGGGTTGACTCGTAGCCGAAGGCGAGATTGGTGATGCGCAACATGGGCACGTTCCTTTTGTGTTAAATTGGGGCTGGGGTTTCAACCCCATAAAATACGCTTTGCGTTTGGTTGGGCTGAAGCCCAAGCCCCTTTGGTCGGCTGAAGCCAACCCTACAGATAAAAAAGCATTGCGAAAGCAACGCATACCAAAACTTCTAATTTCTAACTTCTAATTTCTCATTTAACAAAATTCCCACCAAAACCCCCGCCATCCCCACCAACACCAGCGCGGCGACAAACACACTACCCAACTCTTCCGCGCTCCCATAAGCCGCCACCGTCGTATAGATAAAAAACGGCAGCGCCTCAAACGGCTCCAGAAGCGAATGGGGAATACCGTAGCTGGCCACAGCTCCGGTGAGCATGATGACGGCGGTGTCTTCGGCGGCGCGGGCGGTGGCGAGGATGATCCCTTTGAGGAGGTGACGGCGGGCGGCGGGGAGCTGAATAGCGCGCAGCACCTGCTCACGGGTCGCCCCGAGGGCATACGCCAGACGGATCGATTCGGGGGGTGTCTCGGCGATCCCAAGCTCCGTGGCTTTGATGATGTAGGGGAGGATGAGCATCGCGATTGATACAGCAGCAAGCCAGAGTGCCGGGAGAGCAGCAGGAAGCAACCGGTGCAAAGCAAGAATCAGCGCAAACCCGAAGAGTCCGATCAAAATCGAGGGGATCGACGCATGGAGCTCAAACCAGAAGCTCAACACTTCCCGCATCCGCCCCCGGGCATAGACCGCAAGATAAATCCCGGCCCCCACCCCGATCGGCAGCGCCACCAATACTGAGAGAACCACCAGCCACACCGTCCCAACCAACGGCGCGACCAGCACCCCATTTGCGGTAAACATCGCCGGATCGAAGGCACGGACACCTTGAACAATCAGATACATGAGCAGACTGCCAAAGGCCGTAATGATGACGAGGGTGATGAGGCGGATCGTCCAAGCGAGGATGCGGGCGGTCGGCGTCATGGAAACACCCCATGAGAATTAGGAGTTTTATTTCGTAGGGTTGGCTTCAGCCGACCACAACCACATAACCACCACAAAGACATCCCAACCTCGCGTAGGGTGCGCAATTGCGCACCTTCCGGCAAACATGATGCTTCAGATATTTTTATAAATCTCGTGGCAATTTTTGGTGTGCTATTGCACACCCTACGCGACCAAAGACGTAACACGTAACACTTAGCACTTAACACGATACTCACCACGCCCTCCCCCTTCGCAAATACACAATCACCCCCTGCAACACCACCGTCAACCCCAGCAGAATCAACCCGCTCACAAAGATCGACCGGAACGCCGGGGAGTCAAAATCTCCGGCAAAGAGGAGTGCGATGTGTGCGGTGAGGGTGCGGGCGGAGTCGGTGATGGAGTGGGGGATCGCAAGGCTGTTGCCCGCGAGCATCAGGGCGATCATCGTATCCCCCATGGCGCGGGCGAGACCGAGTGAGAGCGCTACTCCGATGTTGCGGCGGTGAAAGGGGAGCAGGACTCCGAGCTGATACTGGATCCGCTCGCCGCCGAGTGCCGAGGTGATCGAGGCAAATTCCGGCGGTGTGGCGTGGAATGAGTCGATCAGGAAGAGCACCATCGTCGGCCAGATCACGAGCGAGAGCATCATCCCGGCTGCGAGGATGCTCCACCCGGCTCCCTCCACGACATACTGCCGAAGCCACGGGACGAGGATCACCACCCCCACCAGTCCGTACACCACCGTTGGAACGGCTCCAAGCACCAGAATCCACCGGTAAAGAAGGCGCTTAAGCCACCCGGATCGCATCGCGTCAAACTGCAACGCAGCCGCCAGCGCTCCGACGAAGCCGATCAGTGTCGCCAGCAGAGCAACTGAGAGCGTGCCAATGACCATCGGCAGCAAACCGTACTGACCGGCTTCAGGATGCCACGTCGCACCCAGCAGCGTCCCGAAAGGATGCCCCATCAGCAGCGGTGCAGCGAATCCGAGAAGAAAAAACAGCACACCCCCCAGCCCTGCCGAAGCCACTGTGGTTGCGAGGAGGGAGAGGAAGCGCATCAATCAGCGTACCGGGACGAACCCTTTGGCCGCGACAATGTCGTGCTGGACGTGGGGGCTGAGCATCGTATCGATCATCGCTTTGGCCAGCCCTTTGGCTTCCCCTTTGGTGATCGAGTAGAGGCCTCGGGCGTAGATGTAGCTGCCGTTTTGGATGTTGGCACGTGTGGGAGCCACCCCGTCGATCGCTACGCCGGTAACACTTTTGTCAATAAACCCGGCCGAGAGGAACCCCATCGCTCCTTTGTCTCCGGAGACGGCGCGTTTCATCGCCCCGTTAGATGCCACGACGGTTGCACTTGAGGCGATGTCACCCTTGTGGAGTACTTTTTTCCAAAAGACTTTGCGCGTACCGCTGGCCGCATCGCGGGTGTAGAGGTGGATCGCGCCGGGATGACCTCCGAGCGCCTTCCAGTCGGTGATCTTTCCCGCAAACACATCAGCAACCTGCTGACGACTCAGAGCGGTGATGTTGTTCTCGGGGCTAGTAACCACCGCAATCCCGTCGATCGCCCATTTGTGGAGCACGAGGCCGTACTTTTTGATCTCGGCATCACTTGCTTTGCGTCCGGCATTGCCGATATCGACGAGTCCTTCGCCCACCTTTTTGATCCCGACACCGCTCCCGCCACCGGCGATGGCGATCTTG
>WFSU01000117.1 GCA_015485845.1 Nitratifractor sp.
ACGGCAAACCTAAAAAGCTGGCATTGATTGCTGCTATGCGAAAGCTTCTTAGAATTGCGTTTGCTATGGTGAAAAACAAAGAGCCTTATATGGCTCTTGTCTGATAGGTTTTTGAGAGGATTAGTAAGGGGGTTTTAAGACGGAATCTACACGACCTCCAATTACCAATCACGAATTACCATTCTACCCAAGATGCAACACTTCAAACTGCACATACCATACCACGATCGAGACAATATATCCCGCCAAAACCGTCCAGGCATATTTGATGTGCGATCCAAACGTGTAAATCCCTTTCATTTTGCCCATGACACCCACCCCAGCAGCAGAACCGAATGAGATGAGCGATCCGCCGATTCCGGCGGTCATGGTGACCAGCATCCACTGGGCGCGTTCGTCGAGGCCGACTCCCATGTTGGGGTCGGCTTTGAGGACGGCAGACATCACCGGGACGTTGTCGACGATGGCGGAGAGGAAACCGACACCGACGTTGGCAGTGGTGGGTCCAACTTTATCATACAACGCGGTGAAATACTCGAGGAAGCCGAGGAAGTGGAGCCCGCCTACCGCCGCGAGGATTCCGAAGAAGAAGAGCAGCGTATCATTCTCAATGTGGGCAATCCACTTGAACACATTGACCCGGGTGGGAGAGGGGCTTTTGTTGATCCGGTACACATAAAGCTTGAGGATCGCCAGACCAAACATCATCCCCCACATCGCCGGAAGATGGAGCAACTGATGGGAGAGGACAGCCATGGCAATCGTCAGAGCGAAGAGCCCCATGATCACTTTGCCCCCTTCGGCGATCTCCACTTTTTGTTCATCGGCATGAAACGGCGGCATCCCGTCGGGTACCACACGGCTGAGCAGCCATGCGGTGATCCACCAACCGAGGATCGCAGCCGGGAACAAGAAGAGGAATTCAGTAAAAGCCCCTTTGCCGTCCACCCACACCATCAGCGTCGTGATGTCTCCAAACGGACTCCAGGCGCCTCCGGCGTTGGCCGCGACGACGATGTTGATCGCACCGGGCACCAAAAAGTGCTTGTTCTCCCCGTCGATGGTCAACAGGACGGTCGAGAGGATCAGTGCCGTGGTAAGGTTGTCGGCGACCGGCGAGATGAAAAAGGCCAGTAAGCCCGTAATCCAAAAAAGCTTTTTGTACGTATAGCCACGGGAGACAAGATTGTAGCGCAGGGCTGAGAAAACCCCACGATCGATCATCGCCTCGATGTAGGTCATCGCCACAAGGAGGAAAAAGAAGATCTGGGCGATCTCGATGATCTGTTCATTGAGTGCCTCTTCGAGCGGGTGCCCATCCAGACCGTTTATCGCAAAATAAACACCGATCAGCATAAAGATTCCCGTTCCGATAAAGAGAGCCGGTTTGGCTTTGTTGATCTCGTATTTGTCTTCCGTCGCGATAAAATAGTACCCGACGATAAAGATAATCAGGGAAGCAATCCCCACCCAGGTCGTGGTCAAATGGAGCTGGTCGTGCATGGTTTATCCTTCTATGTGGTGTGCGCCGAGCGATTCTTTACGAGCCAGTGCGGCTTCGACGATCGCGGCGGCGGTGTTGAGCCGCAGTTCGAGCAGGCGGCCAATCTTGCGGTTTTTCGTATCGAAGATGAAATTGCGGGCTTCGTGGAGTCCCTCCCGGGTACGGATGATGCCCGCATCTTTCCACATAATGTGGCGCAATTGCTGCTTGTATTTTTTGTCATCGTCTTCGTGGAGCATGGTATCGTAATCTTTGTCAAAGTCAGGTAATTCGGGATGTTCGAAAACACTTCCCAGGATCGTCTCGGCTGCCCGTCGGGCAAAGACCAGCCCCTCAAGCAGGGAGTTGGATGCCAGGCGGTTGGCACCATGCACCCCGGTACGGGCTGCTTCCCCCACGACGTAGAGCCCTTTGATCCCCGGGATCCGGGTATCGGTATCACAGGCAATCCCACCGTTGGCATAGTGAAAGGCCGGGGAGACCGGTACACGGTCTTTGGGGAAATGGTACCCCAGCGCATCAAACGTGTGGGTAATGTTGGGAAAACGCTTGTGGAACCATTTGGCTTCAAACATTGAAAAGTCAAGATACACTTCTTTGCCTGTTTTCCGCTTGTAATCAAAAATACTGCGGGAGACGATGTCCCGGCTGGCCAGTTCTCCCCGTTTATCGTAGTCGAACAAGAAACGTTTGCTATTCTCATCCACGAGATGCGCCCCCTCTCCCCGCAGTGCTTCGGTCAAGAGTAATTTACGAGCATAAGGGGTTTTGACAAAGACCGTCGGGTGGAACTGCATCATCTCCATATCGGAGAGTTCGATCCCCTTCTCCACGCAGATGCCGTGGATATCGGCGCTGATGGTACGGGAGTTGGTGTTGTACTCGTAGAGCGATCCAATCCCGCCGCTGGCGATGACGACGTGTTTGGCCAGGATCGTCTTGGGGCGGTAATTGACCATCGCCCGCACCCCGTAGCAGTGGCCGTTTTCGACGAGCAGATCGTACACGAGGGTGTTGCGCTGGAGCAGATGTTTGTTCTGCGTCATCATAAAGTAGTGCATGTAGCGCCCCGTCGCATCCCCCCCGGCATGGAGCACCCGGCTGGTGGAGTGGGCCGCTTCCCTGGTGTACAGTAAGTGTCCATCTTCCGCCCGGTCAAATTGCATTCCCCGATCGATGATATCCGCCGTCGCTTCAATCGACTCACGCGAGAGGATCTCAACCGCTTCGCGAATATTATGGTCAGCCCCGGCGCGCAGGGTGTCTTCGATGTGCAGGGGCACATCGGATTTATCGAGCGCAGTGACCATGCCCCCCTGGGCATAAAACGTATTGCATTCCCAGGGGATATCTTTGCACACCACCAGCACACGCATCTCCTCGGGGAGATTCATCGCGGTATACAATCCGGCGATCCCGGCACCTATGATCAAAACATCGTATTGTTTCACGCGTCGCTCCTTCGGACAGCTTCCCAAAATTATTACCGATAATCTTACCCTAAAAATGGTATGATCCCGGTATAAAACTTTGAAAGTTTCTCTCGCCAGAGGCGTAGCTTCAGTGAGAGGGGCCCGAGGGCATTCCCTTCGGTCAATTTGCAAGGAGCTTTGCTTCTTGAAAAGGAGACTGCCATCCAATGAAAACACCCGAAACGATCCTCAATACCCTTACCGGAGCCCCACAGTTTCGCACGCTTCGCCAGCATCAGTGTTATCGTCGTTTCCTCGCCGCACTTCCCCCGCGCTTTCAGGAGGCGATCGGGTTTGTGTATCTGCGGGATCGGGTACTCCACATCGCCTTGCGCCATCCGGGGTACAAGATGGAACTCTCGTACCAAACATCCCTCTTTTTGACGATGCTGGAGACACTCGCTTCGACCGATCCAGCCTGTAGCCATCTCTCAGCCGATAAAGTCATCCTCTTCAACAGCAAATTCACCACCCGTCCTGCCGAAGCAGCCTGGCTCCCCAGCGTCCCCCACTACTACGAACTTTCCGAGGGAACCTTCGAGGATCACAGCTCCGATCCTGACCTCCATGCCCAGTTTGAACGCACACGCCAGCTGATCCACGCCAACCGAAACCGCGATGCCTGAGACCCCCTCCCTCGAACGTGCCGTCCGTGCCCTCCCCGATCAGCCCGGCGTCTACCAATATTTTGACCGCCACGACCGCCTCCTCTATATCGGCAAAGCCAAAAGCCTCACCCACCGGGTCAAGAGCTACTGGCGCTTCACTCCCGAGTTTCGCCCCAACCCCACTCTCGGCCCCCGCATCACCAAAATGCTCCACGAAGCGGTACGACTCGAATACCTGCTCGCCCCCACCGAAGCCGATGCTCTGATCCTGGAAAACAGCCTCATCAAACAACTCAAACCCCGCTACAACATCCTCCTGCGTGATGATAAAACGTATCCCTATATCTACATTGACCGTTCCGAATATTTCCCGCGTTTTGAGTTGACACGACGTGTTGTCAAAGGGAAAAATATTCGTTATTTCGGCCCGTTCCCTACCGGAGGACGGGCGCTGCTCGATGCCCTTTATGAAGTGTTCCCTCTCGTGCAGAAAAAAAGCGGGCTCAACGGAGGCAAGGCGTGCCTGTTTCACCAAATCGGCAAGTGCCCCGCCCCCTGTGAAGAGAAAATTACACCCCGGGAATATGCCACCATTGTCGATCAAGCCACTCAGGCCATCCTCAAACGCTCCGGCCTGATCCAGCACCTCTCCGAGCGGATGCTCCATCTCGCCGAACAGGAGCGGTTCGAAGAGGCGGCCAAACTCCGTGATCAAATCGAGCAAATTGAGGGATTACGCATCCACTCTGACACCGATCTAGCTACGACGGATGATCTCGATGTTTTTGCCATCGAAACGGGTGAAAAACGGGGTGCAGTGGTGCGGATGTTCCTTCGACACGGGCGGATCATCTCCACGTCGCACAGCTTTTTCAACCTCTCCGAACTCTTCGATCTCTCCTCCGCTTACAAACAGGCGCTGTTGGACTTTTACACCGAAGACGTACCGATGGTACCCCGCACAATCCTCATCGCCGATCCTATCGAAGAATCCGAGGAAATCGCCGCGACCCTCTCCCGGAGAGTCGCACACCCTATCCGCCTTCTGACGCCCCGGCGGGGTGCCAAAAAACGCCTCACCGAAATCGCCCGCACCAACGCCACTGAAATTCTGCGTGCCCAACCCAGCACCGAATCGATCGAAGAGCGGATCGCCGCCCTGCTCCACCTCGCCACCACCCCCACCCGAATCGAAGTGTTTGACAACTCCCACATGATGGGAGAAGCGACCGTCGGCGCCATGGTCGTCTGGGATCAGGGAAAATGGAACAAGTCATCCTGGCGCCGTTACACCCTCGACGCACGGGATGAGTACGCTCAAATGCGCGAAATGCTCACCCGACGCATTGCCAAGTTTGACCAGATCCCTCCACCGGATCTGTGGCTGCTCGACGGCGGTGAGACCCTGCGTCAACTTGCCGTCAACCTCCTGCGTGAAGCCCGTGTCAACCTGGATGTTGTCGCCCTCGCCAAAGAGAAACTCGACGCCAAAGCCTACCGAGCCAAAGGCGCCGCTCGGGATTTGCTGTACACCGAAGAGGGGATTCTCACTCTCCAACCCTCCGACAAACGCCTCCAGTGGTGTCAACGCCTCCGCGACGAAGCCCACCGATTCGCCATCACCTTTCACCAGAACAAAAAGCGCCGGAACGACACCCGCATCGCCCTCCTTGAGCAGAAGGGAATCGGCGCAGCTACGGTCAAAAAACTCCTCGATTATTTCGGGAAATTTGACGCCATAACCCAAGCTTCTGAAGAAGAAATCATATCGGTTGTCGGCAAAAAAATGGCTTCTAAAATCAAAAAAAGCCCGAATGAAGATTGATTGATATTAAAAAATGGAATTTTTAGGCACCTTTAACCAAAAAGAGTATACTATAAGCTAATTTTGTAATCAAACATCAATAAAAAGGGGCTATCCTATGTTTTTTATTCTCAACAATGAGAACGCTGTTCTGGCAGCTGATGATGCATTTTTGGAAAGTGTCGGTACCACACACATCTTTTTGCTGGCGGAGCGTTTCCGGTTTGGTGATTTTCAGCTGGATGAAGAAAACCGTACCTGTCTGATCAGTGGGAAGACCCGGACGTTTACCAAGAGTTCGATCCAGACCATCCTCGGGGGAGGTTCCCTCTACCGGATCGACGAAGAAGCACCAGAAGTCCTCTCCGAAGACACCGGTGACGAGACCGACAAGGACGTAACGCTGTCAACGGCTATCCCCGTGTCCGAGCAGGATGTTCCCCCCCACGAGACTGCCGAAGAGACAGGAGAAGCAGACACCGCGTCCCTTGAGACTCCCGACCAGCCGGAGGTGTCCACTTCATCACAGCAGGAGATTCCCGACTTGCCCGAGCCCGAAACGATCCTCTCCGCTGTCGCCCCTGACCTGCCCGAAACACCCGAGCCTGAAGCCCTTGTCTCGAAGACCGACACGTTGACCCTCTCCACTCCCGACCTCCCCGAAGCATTTGAACCGGAAGAAGACGATCTCCTCGCCATACTCGACGACGAAGCGGCTCCGGCTGCAGAAGCCGAAGACGTCGCCTTACCTGATTGGCTGGAGACCCAGAATGAGCCTGCTGAATCTGAAGCCCCTGAACTTGCCGTGTCTGAACCCCAAAGACATGCGGAGGAGGATCTGCCTGATTTACTCAATCTCGAGGAGGAGAAGACGCCCACCGTCGAACACACGACTCCACCATTAGAAGAGGAAGCCGAATCAGATCTGCTGGAGATCCGTGACGAACCGGATACATCAAACGTACGCGAGTCTGCTATTCCTGAATCAAAGGAACACGAGGAGGAGGATCTTCTTGACCTGCTTGACCTCGATGAGGAGGGACCCACCGCCCCTTCGATCACATCGTCACCCACGCCTGCACATGAGGCGGAGGAGGATCTTTTCGACTTACTCGACATGGATGAGGAGAATAAAGCTCCAGCATCATCTACAACTGAAACCAGGACATCCGCCACCCCACCGCCGTTGGATGATATCCTCTCCTTGAAAGATGAGGGCTCTATCCCGGACGACAATGCGGCACTCTCCTTGAAAGAGGAACCCACGCCTCCTGAATCCACTGTACATGTAGGCATACACCAGATCGGTGATGCACCACTGGCCGATTACCATGCCAATGCAAAGGTGATCGGCATCACGTCAGATGAGTACCTCGGATTCCTCCGGCAATTCACCGACGAATCCCTGCAATACAAAGCCGGGCTCAAGAGCAACGACCTCTATCTCTTCAAAAAGAATCTTCTCTCGATCAAAGACGCTTCCCAGCTCCTCCACTTACCTCAACTCTCCCAGACACTTGAACAGTTGGAAGAATCGACTTCGGAAGAGCGGGAACAACTCATCGACCGCTTTTACGATATGGTTCAGCACATTCGACGGGATCTGGATCAAGACACGGTTCCTTCGGCAGAACAATCCCAGCCAGAGCCCGTGGCCGAATCCAAACCCGAATCCCCGGAAGCTCCCCCACCGGAAGCTCCCTCCTTCTCTTTTGATTCTGTGGAACCCATCCCCTTCGATTTCAGTGCCAAGGCCGCTTCGGATGAGCTTGGATTGCCGGAATCTCTTGTCCAGGAATTTGTCTCCGATTTTGTCCAACAAGCCCGGGAAAATATCTCCGTCTTCGAAGAGGCACAGCGCACCAACGACATCGATACGATCCAGAAAACCGCCCACCTCCTCAAAGGTGCCGCCAGCAACCTGCGCATCGATCCCCTGGCCGAAACACTCAAAGCCTTGCAATACAATGAATCACCATCAGCCGTGCCCGAACTGTTCCAGACTTTTGTCGGACAGCTCAAAACGCTGGTGCAATTCACCGAAAACTAAAGGAGCAGCGCCATGAACGCAAAGAACGGTCTCAAAAGCACCCTGCTCGGCATCAGCCTGCTGTTGCTGATCGGTGTGGCATATTTCTTCTACATCGCTTATCTCGACTATCTCGCCGGGACGGCAGCACAACCGGGGCACCTCCCCGGTATGACACGCATGCTCATTTTCGGTGGTATGGCGATGATCCTTCTGTTTTTGATGGTGTTGATCCCCCGTGCCTTTAAAACGCAGCGAAGCGGCTCAATCAGTGAACTCATGATGATCCTTAAAAAAGGGGCACGCATCGCCGAAGAGTCCGGAGAGTATACGGATGAAGAGATCCGTAGTCTCGAAACCTTGGATCTCTCGACCCCGGAAGGGGCTCGCTCCGCATTCGCTTTTCTTGATGATCTGATCGAATCGGCCCAAGAAGACAAAATGCGGGCTCACGAATCCAATGAAGCCAAATCGCTCTTCCTCGCCAACATGTCCCACGAGATCCGTACTCCGATGAATGGTATCATCGGCTTTACCGATCTTCTCAAAGCGACCAACGCCACAGAAGAGCAAAAAGAGTTTATCAATATCATTGACAAAAGTGCCCAAAACTTGTTGAGCATCATCAACAACATTCTGGATCTCTCTAAAATTGAAAGCAACAAAGTCGAGATCGAAGATATCCCTTTCGAGACTCATACCGAATTCGAGGCTGCCATCGAAACCTTCGCGGCCTCTGCCGCTGAAAAAAGCCTCGACCTCGAATACAATATCGATATGCGCATCAGTCCCCAGCTCAAAGGGGATCCAACCAAAATCCGCGAAGTGCTCATCAATCTGCTCAACAACGCCATCAAATTCACCAATCCCAGCGGTACGGTTGCGTTGGGTATCAAACGGCTCGATTCCAAAGAGGGCAAAGCTCTGATTCAGTTCCAAGTCTCCGATACCGGCATCGGGATGACACCCAAACAAGCTACGCATATTTTCCAATCCTTCTCTCAAGGAGATGTTGACACCACACGCAAGTACGGCGGTACCGGTCTGGGCCTGACCATCTCCCAGCAATACGTCGAGCTTATGGGTGGCAAGATCGATGTCCAAAGTGAAAAGGACAAAGGGAGCACCTTCACCTTTACCCTTCTGCTCGAAGAAGTCCCCGTCTCCGAAGGTCTGCTTCAGAATCGTTTCGTCGATGTCTCCATCGGGCAACACATCCATGAGCCCATCAGCATGCTGGACAAAACCCTCAACAGCTATCTTCACTTCCTTGGCGCTGAGACCGAGACGTTCTCGACCATCCCCCGCCTCAAAGAAATTCTCAAAGTCAACCCCACTTCTTTGATCATCGTCGACATCAATCACGCTCCCGAAGAAACCCTTCAGGCGCTCGAACATCTCGACCGCAAGCAGCTCATCCTCATCTCGAATCTTACCAACCGCGACCGGATCGAAGCGTACCACACCTCTCCAGAGAGCGTCATTTTCCAACCTCTTACCCCGACCAAACTGATCCGCGCCATCCAGGCCAAGGTCAACTTCGAAGAAATTATTCAAGAAGAAGAGCAGGAGATCAGCATCGCCAAAACCGTCTTTGACGCCAAGGCACTGATCGCAGAGGACAACGCCATCAACCAGCGGCTGATCCAGAACATTCTCCGCACCATGGGGCTGGAGGCTGAACTGGCCAATAACGGCCGGGAAGCCTTCGAGAAACGCCAGACCGGCACCTATGACATTGTCTTCATGGATATCCAGATGCCCGTCATGGATGGAGTGGAAGCGACCCATGCCATCTTGAAATACGAGCGGGAACAGAACATCCCCCATATTCCTATCGTTGCCCTTACGGCTAACGCCCTCAAAGGGGATCGGGAACGCTTCCTCAATGAGGGACTGGACGAGTATGTCTCCAAACCCATCGAAATGAATGAGCTCCTCTACGTCCTCAATAAGTTTCTGGCCAACAAAGCCAAGCTCGCACCCAAACACAAATC
>WFSU01000118.1 GCA_015485845.1 Nitratifractor sp.
GAATACGATGCCGACAGTTACAAAAAGTCACTCGAATACCTCAAAATCCTCAAGCACGACGTCAAAGCCGCTTACGACAAAGATATGGAGAGGGAAGAGGTCAAAAATCATGTCCGAGACAGTGCCTTCAAAGGCATCAACTATTACGACCAGCTCAACCACAGCAACATCAACCACTACTATGATCAGTTGGAATGGGCAGAGTGATTGGTCGACCATGGAAATAAAATGATACCAAAGGAGTATTTATGTTAGTTTGCGACTGTATGGGAATAGAATACGATGAGATCAAAGAGGCTTACAAAAAGCACGGAGACGATATCGAGGCCATATCGGAAGACACCGGTGCCGGTACGGCTTGCCGATGTTGCCTGCACGAAGACTGCGACAAGGTGGATCTGCCATTGCCGAATGCTATCAAAAAGGCAAAAGAAGAGAGCGAATTTTAATACATCAAGATATCTTGATATATTAAATATATTCTGCTATACTTCCGTAAATCCACATTAGGAGTTACGGATGTTACTGAAAAACAGAGGTGCAATTGTTCCCCGAAACGAGGAACATGATGTTTGATTGGTGGCAAAAGATCGTCGATCACTTTACTTATGGCACGCTGGGGCTGAACCCCGACACGGCTGCCGGTTCAGCTCTGGACTTTTTTCTCTTCGATACCGTCAAGATCCTCTTGCTGCTGACGGTGATTATCTTCCTCATTACCTTCATCCGCAGTTATTTCCCGACCGAGAAGATCCGCGACTGGCTGGAGGGGAAGCATCCGGTCATCGGGCACATTGCCGCAGCGGTATTTGGGATCATTACTCCGTTTTGCAGCTGTTCGGCGATTCCGCTCTTTCTGGGGTTTATCCAGGCACGGATTCCGCTTGGGGTGACTTTCAGCTACCTCATCTCAGCTCCCATGAACAACGAAATCGCCATCGCGATGCTCTTCACCCTCTTTGGCTGGAAGATCACCGCCCTCTACATCGGAATGGGGCTGCTGGTGGCGATCGTCGCCGGGATCGTCATCGGCAAAATGGGGCTGGAGGATGAGATCCTCATCAAGCCGCCCGAAGTGACACCGGGACATTTTGAGGCCGAGCGCATTCCGGTTGCCGATCGTCTCAAGGAGGCGTGGGAGTACACAGCCGATTTGGTCAAAAAAGTGGGGATCTACGTGCTCGCCGGTGTCGGGATCGGGGCGTTTATCCATGGGTACGTCCCCTCGGAGATGATCGCCCGCTATGCCGGAGGGGATGCGTGGTACGCCGTGCCGCTGGCGACGATCCTCGGTGTCCCGATGTACTCCAATGCCGCCGGGGTGATGCCCCTGATCGAAGTCCTGACCGACAAAGGGATGCTCATGGGCTCGGCACTGAGCTTCATGATGGCGATCACAGCCCTGAGCCTCCCGGAGGCAATGATCCTCAAAAAAATCCTCTCGATCAAACTCATTGCGATCTTTTTCGGGATCGTGTCGGTGGGGATCATGCTTACCGGCTGGGTGTTCAATGCGGTACTGGGGTGATACCCCCCTATGCCGGTCATGTTCGCGAGATTGAGTTTGTGGGGAAAGCACACCTTTCCCTTCCAATATATAAATAAAAAGGAAAAAAAATGAAACGTACGGTAAAAATTGTTCTGGGATTGGCTTTGGTCGGATATGGGCTGTATAGCCATAACTACTGGTATCTTCTGGGAATCCTCCCCCTGATCAGCGGCATCGTCAACTGGTGCCCGATGAAAACAGGATGTGAAAATGGCCAATGCCGTCCCGGGAACCCTTCAGCGGATGAAGTGGCATCGTCATGCTGCTCGACAGACATCCCCGAAGAGTATCTTACGACAGCGACCGCTCCATCCCCTGCACCCACCAAGAATACCACCATCAAAATCCTCGGCACAGGATGCAAAAGCTGTGTCGCTCTGGAACAAGCCGTTCGGGAAGCGGTGCAATCGCTGCAGGGGGTCTTCAAGATTGAAAAAGTTGAAGACGTTCAGGATATAATGGCGTACCAAGTCGTGCGCACACCGGCATTGGTGATCAATGAAGTGGTGCGCAGCAGTGGCCGAGTGCTGAAGCCCGATGAAGTGCAGGCGTTACTGCGTGATGGTTCCATAGCAGTCGATGCACCGTCACCGGCATCGCAATGTTGCAGCAAATAGACATAAAGGTATCCCAATGACATTTGATCATTACCTCGAACACTTCACCTATACCTCCCGAAAGGAAATGAAGATTTCGACACCCAGAATGCTGGATCTCATTACCAAAAATCAAGCGGTGGTGATCGACATCCGGTTTCGGGAAGAGTACGCCGCGTGGCACCTGGGATTCACGCGCAATATCCCGCTCAATGAACTCCCTCACCGTCTCGACGAGTTGCCCAAAGACAAGCTGATCATCACCGCCTGTCCCCATAACGACCGCGCCAACATCGCCCGGATGTTTCTCGCACTCAAAGGGTACAATCTGTCTCTTATACACATCTGACGC
>WFSU01000119.1 GCA_015485845.1 Nitratifractor sp.
ATAGGGTTTGCATTATAATCAACCTGTTCGTTTTTTATGGAAGAAGTTGCACCAAATGGGTGAAAGAATTTGGGGTGGGCTTCTTCCTCTTAGGTACCTAATTATAGGGCAATTGTGGTTATTCTGTGATTGGGTATGGATTTTTTAGGGTATAATCGCGAAAATTATTTTTCAGGATGTGTTTTGAGTATTGTATTGTATCTTTTGATCGCACTGATCGCCCTCTCGGTTTTGGTCTTTTTCCATGAGCTTGGGCACTATACTGTCGCGCGTCTTTTTGGCGTCAAGATCGAGCGCTTCAGTATCGGATTTGGCAAGGTGCTTGCCCGTAAACAGTGCTGCAACACTGAGTGGGCGTTCAGCGCCATTCCGCTGGGGGGGTATGTCAAAATGAAAGGGCAGGATGATGCCAATCCTCTCGCCCGCAGCAGCGACCCCGACAGCTACGACAGCAAGCGCCCCTGGCAGCGGATATTTATCCTGCTTGCCGGCCCTTTGGCCAATCTCATCCTTGCCTTTTTCGTCTATCTCGCTATTGCGCTGGGGAATGTCCCTGCAAGCGTAGCTTCTGACTACATTGATCCCGTCATCGGATCAGTCGCCCCCGATACCCCGGCACAGCAGGCCGGACTACTCCCTGACGACTACATCCTCCGTGTCAACGGCCATCCCGTCCGTTACTGGTATGAGCTCGGCGAAGCGATCCAGTCGGCTCCCGATCCGGTACACCTGACCCTCCAACGTGGCAACGTACGCAAAAAAATCGAACTGCGTACCCAAACTGTCGAGGGTAAAAACGCCTACATGGAGACGATCCACCGCCGTATCATCGGGATTGGCCCCAAAGTCGATGCCAACACCACCGTGCACTTCTCCCCGGCTCAAATGTTCCACTATGCCTGGCGCGAAACGGTCAAAGCTACTACTCTCATCGCCGTGGGGGTGAAAAAAATGGGCACGGGGGAAGTGAGCAGCAAACAGGTAGGCGGAGCCATTACGATCTTTGATATCATCATGAAGTTCGCCGCGCACGGGCTGATCTACCTGCTCTTTATCATGGCACTTATCTCGGTCAACCTCGGCGTGCTCAATCTCCTGCCGATCCCGGCACTTGATGGAGGGCACATTATGTTCAACCTCTACGAGATGATCACCCGCCGTCCCCCAAGCGAAAATGCGTTATACTATCTGACCATGCTCGGGTGGGCTCTGCTGATGGGGCTCATGGCACTCGGGCTCTTTAACGACATCACACGTTTATGGGGGACTGGATCATGATTTTAGACAAAGAAACACTACGCGAAAACCTCGACCGCACTATTTGGAACATCGAGCAAGCCCGCATCAAAGTGAGCGAGCACCTCATCGTTCGGATTGTCGCAGTAGGGAAATACACCGAGATTGAGAATCTCCGCACCCTCTACGAATTGGGACAGCGGGCGTTTGGCGAAAATCAGGTGCGGCAGCTCGGCGAACGGATCGAAGCGTTGGATGACCTTCCGCTGGAGTGGCACATGATCGGGCGATTACAAACGAATAAGATCAACAAACTCATCGAGCTCCGCCCTGCTCTCATGCATTCCCTCGACTCACTCGAACTGGCTGAGGCTCTCGATAAACGTCTCACCGCGAAAGAGAAGACCATGGACTGTCTCCTCCAGATCAACAGTGCCGGTGAAACGACCAAAGCCGGCGTCACCCCTGAAGCAGCCGTCGATACGTACCAGGAGATCGCCGAGCGCTTCCCCAACATCCACCTCAGAGGCGTGATGACTATCGGGGCGCATACCGAGGATACCAACATCATCCAGCAGAGCTTTGAAACGACTCACGCCATCTATGAAACCCTCCAAAAGGACGGCGCTGACACCTGCTCCATGGGGATGAGCAGTGACTACAAACTGGCGATCGCATGCGGCTCCAACATGGTGCGTGTTGGATCGGCGCTGTTTAAATAAGTCACTCCATCATGGATGCGTATCCCGAAATTTCCCTTGAGATGATCGAGGAGCACTTTGGCACCACGACGTATCAGCGCGGACATCAATACTACCTCACTGGGCACGTCGAAGATTTCCACCTGTACGACGACGGTCTCGATGAATGGTTTTTGCGTGCTAAGGTCCGTGGCACCCAACGCTACGCTCAACATATCGAAATCGTTGAGGACGATTGGGGGGATTACCACTTTGATACCGACTGCTCCTGCCCAGTGGGTTTCCGCTGCAAACATGCCGCTGCTGCCTTGATCGCCTACGCACACTCCAGCGAATATGCCCCAAAAAGCAGTGCCGAAAAGTGGCGAGATACTCTCCTCGATCTGGTGGACAAGCAGCATGGCGCATTCCCCGGACATCACGGCGCCCAGCCCAACGTCAATGGCAATGAGTTTATCATTATACGGCTTTTCATGGATCCCGCCAGTGATTTTGACTACCGCAGCGCCAAACGGCTGAAAAATGGCAACCTCTCCAAAGGGAAAAAAATCTCTTGCGAAATGATGTCCCATCAGATGCAGTATTCATACCGTGCAGATAATTTCCCCCCCGCCACACGCACCCTGATCCGCAAACTACTCCTATTGGCAACCGGCACCTACCAAAAAATGGTATGCCATTTCACGGACGAATACGGCGCGATCATGTTGCGGGAGATTATCGAGAGTGGCTTGGGGTATTTCAAAGACCACACCGATCCCCTGCGCTACAATGCGACACCTTACCCACTCCACTTCGAGTGGGAGCATACGTCGGAGGGGTATGCATTACGCTCCGATCTCCCCGTCGGAGCCTATGTGCTCACCGCCACCCACCCCCCTATGGCAATCGACCCCTCGACCGATACCCTCTACTCGATCGAGACTCCCTACACCGCCGAACAGCTCAAGATGTTCTTCTCGGCGCCCACTCTGCCACTCGAGACCATCGTGCAGATTGCACAGAGTTTGAGCGCGAGCGAAGGGGATCTTCCCTTTCCTCTGCCAGATGACCTCCAATTTGAGACGATCGAGACACCGCCTGTCCCCGTCCTTTATCTTTACGCCGAGCGCGAAGACAACCGTATGATCCCCATGATGGAGCTCCAGTACCTCTACGGTGACCATGAGATCGCCCCATTCCCTTTTGTCAAAGAGGAACAACTCTTCTCTGGAGAGACTCTCCTCAAGATCCTCCGCGACAAGGAGGCAGAATCCGTGCACCACACCACACTCGAATCGATGAATATGGCGTATGCTTCTACTCACAGAACATACTTCCCTCACACGGAGCATGAAGAGGAGCCCACCGAGACCTGGCGACGTTTTCTTGATGAGCATCTCCCTCTGCTCCGTGAAGCAGGATGGCAGATCGACATCGCTGAGAGTTTCGATCTCCGCTTTGAATATGCTGATACGATCACCGTCGAGGAGGTGGATCACGAAGGGCTCAACCCTTGGTTTGAGCTCTCCTTCCATGTCACCGTTGCGGGCAAGGAACTCCCTCTCCTCCCAATCATCGCCTCCCTGCTTGCCCGCTATGACACCCCCAAAGCCCTGCCGGAGAAGCTCAATGTCGAAATGGCTCCGGGGCATTTTCTCCACCTTCCTTCCCGGGAAATCGCCCCACTCTTTGCTACCCTGCTTGAACTTTTCGATGCACAGACCGGCGAAACACTTGTCGTGCACCCCCACGATGCCCATCTCGTGAGGTTCGATGATCAGCATTCGGTGCAGTGGAAGGGTCTCGAAGAACTCAAAGCCCTCTCGGAGAAATTACGGAATTTTGATGGGATTGAGACAGTGGAGCCCTCTCCCCATCTCCAGGCCACCCTGCGCGACTACCAGCAGACCGGGCTCTCATGGCTCTATTTCCTCCATACGTTCCGCTTCGGTGGAATTCTCGCCGATGACATGGGGTTGGGCAAGACCGTCCAGACCCTCGCCCTGCTCGACCGCCTCAAGCACGATGGGGAGCTCACCGCCCCCAGCCTCATCATCATGCCCACCTCGCTGCTCGGCAACTGGAAAAATGAGATCGAGAAATTTACGCCCCACCTCAGCTACCTGCAACTCTACGGCAGCGACCGGGCAGAAAAGTTTGCCCAAATGGGGGAGTATGATATCCTCCTGACGACTTACCAACTGGCGCAACGGGATGCGGAGCATTACGAGGGATACGCGTTTGCCTATCTCATCCTCGATGAAGCGCAAAAGATCAAAAATCCCACCACCAAAATGGCCATCGCGATCAAATCGTTCACCGCCGCACACCACCTAGCTCTCAGCGGTACCCCCATCGAAAACCATCTCGGTGAGTTGTGGTCTATCTTTGATTTTGTGATGCCGGGCTTTTTAGAAGATTTGAAGTTCTTCAGAAACCTTTACCAAAACCCCATCGAAAAAGAACACGACCTCCACCGCAGCGAAATGCTCAACCGCAAAGTCCGACCCTTCATCCTCCGCCGCACCAAGGAAGCCGTCGCCCTCGAACTCCCCGCCAAGACTGAGATCGTCAAACGCGCCACCTTTGACCCCAAACAAGCCGCACTCTACGAAAACATCCGCATCACCATGGAGGAAAAAGTCCGGGATGCCGTCGCCGCCAAAGGGCTCTCCCGCAGCCACATCACCATCCTCGATGCCCTCCTCAAACTCCGACAAGTCTGTTGCCACCCCAAACTCCTCAAGCTCAAAGCCGCCCAAAAAGTCTACCAATCCACCAAGCTCGATCTCTTCCTCGAACTCCTCGATGAGCTGATGAGTGAAGGGCGCAAGGTGCTGGTCTTTTCCCAATTTACCACCATGCTCTCAATCCTCGAGGATGAGATCAAATCCCGCAAAATCCCCTACACCAAGCTCACCGGCGCCACCCGCAAACGGGACGAAGCGATCGCACGGTTCACCTCCGGCCAGGCCGATGTCTTCCTCATCAGCCTCAAGGCCGGTGGCGTCGGACTCAACCTCGTCGCCGCCGACACCGTCATCCACTACGACCCCTGGTGGAACCCCGCCGTCGAAAACCAGGCCACCGACCGAGCCTACCGGATTGGGCAGGACAAACCGGTCTTTGTTTACAAATTGATCGTCGAAAACAGCATCGAAGAAAAGATTCTCAAACTCCAGGAGAAAAAACAAGCCATTCAAGATGGCATCTACGGCGACAAAGAGGGAGAGGAAGAGAATATCTTCAAGGGCAAAGAGCTCCTTTCTCTGCTCAGGATGGAACCCTGATGCCTTTTACCGGTACTTACTCCGAAGCACTCCGGGCTCCAGCCACGGCACCCCACATCCTGAGTGTCCCGTTTTCCCTTTTTCCGGCCGTGTGAAATTCGGCACCTTGCACTTGCGTATATTTCTCTTGATCATCGAGCACCTCTGGCGCATACTTATAGGTACTGATGCCGTCTCCGATCTGGCCGTAATTGTTGTAGCCCCATCCCCAAAGTGTGCCATCACTTTTGAGGGCGACACTCGTGGCACTTCCGCCATCGATCGCAATCCAATCAGATGCAGCAGACGCTTCTTGGGTCGGAATTGTCCGCTGGGTACGTGAGCCATCACCTAGCTGAGCCTGACTGTTAATCCCCCAGCCAAACAGCGTACCGTTTTTTTTGAGCGCCAGAGAGTGATTGTATCCTGCTGCGACCGCTGCCCAGTCGTTGGCAAGCGAATTTTCCTGAGTTGGAACTTGTCGGTTTGTAGTCGTGCTGTCTCCCAGTTGACCGTAGCGGTTGTACCCCCACGCCCACAAGCTATCATCCCCTTTGATGGCCAAGGAGTGGTAATACCCCGCCGCAACTGCTTTCCATGTATCTCCAGGTGCCGAAATCTTGGTAAAGATGTGTTTGTCCACCGTCGTATTGTCTCCAAGCTGTCCATAGTTATTGCGTCCGGTCGTCCAGAGTGAACCGTCTTTTTTTAGGGCAACGGTATGATAATATCCTACGGCAGCACCGCTCCAATCCGTCGCCTTGGAAGGTTCTTGCATCGGCACGAGTTTGTTGGTTATCGTCCCGTCTCCGAGCTGGCCGTAGCGGTTGTATCCCCATGCCCAGAGCGTTCCATCGTCCTTGATGCCGATCGTATGGAGAAACTTCGCATACACATATGCCCAGTGGGTATCGGTGCCTATTTGAACAGCTTGCGGACGATCAGTAGTCGTCCCGTCTCCAAGCTGGCCGTACGTGTTCGAGCCCCATCCCCAAAGGGTTCCATCGCTTTTGATCGCCATCGTATAGTAGCGCCCGGCAGCGATCTGCTTCCAATAAAGTGAAGAAACACTTACCGTCACCTCAGTCGTACTGTTCCCCTCGACGATACGCAATACTCCGCTGTCGGACAGGTTGCCCTCCTGTTGACGCAAATAGACCAGTGTGTCACCGTCGAGTGCGAATACTCCCTGCTGCCCCTGGGTTTTGATGGAGGCAACAAATGTACCGTTATCCTCAGATCGTGCGGCAGAAGCTTCTTTCCAATTGATACGCATACGGGTCTCATTGATGTCCAGCGTCATCGCAAAATCGGAAGCATGCACCGGTCCATTCATTACAGGTACTTCATCGGTTGTATTAGTATCCGTAGTATTGGTGTCATTGTTCTGATCCTGATTACAAGCGGGCAGTGCCAGAGCCATTACCGCGATCATCAACCAGTAAATCCAGTTTTTCTTTTTCATCCTATACTCCTTTCGGGATTATTGTCTCCCATTCACAAACGAAGTATACCCCCTCGCTGTCAAGGAATTGTCAAAGAGAAATAAAGATAGAATCTTCATTATTTTTTCAAGGAACCCGACATGCCCTTCACCGGCTTCCCCCCTGAGGCGATTACTCTCCTCTCGGATATCATCGCCCACAACGACAAAGAGTGGTTTGAGGCCAACAAAGAGCGCTATCTACGTGACATCCTCGCCCCTTCCAAAGCATTCGTCGAAGAGATGGGGGAGCATCTCCAGATCCTCGTCCCCACGATCCATGCCGCACCCAAGATCAACCATTCTCTCTTTCGCATCTACCGTGATGCCCGCCTCCACCCGACACGCCCCATCAAAGAGCGGATCGGGATGATTTTCTGGCAGGGGGCGGGGCATCGGATGAGCAGCAGCAGTTTCTACATGCACTTCGATACGCATGAAGTGCTTCTTGCCGCCGGATTGCGGACGTTTAAACCGCCGATGATGGCCACCTATCGTGACTACATCCAAAACCCAACACACCGTGAAGAGCTCCATATGATCCTCGAAATGCTGCAGGCCAAAGGCTACACCCTCCCCGAGCCCCGCTACAAACGTCTCCCCCGGGAGTTTGATTCCGATATCACCTATCCGGAACTGGCTAAACTCGGAGGGGTATTCGTCTCCACGACCTTCCCGATCGATGCCACCTTCCACTCTGAAGCTCTCATCGATCGACTGTTCAAACACTACGAAACACTCCTGCCCCTCCAGCAATGGGTCTATCACATGACACGGCACACGGCAGAGCATCCATGACTTTCCGCACAACCCCCATGCAGGTCATCCTGCACAAACTTCGTACCAAGATCGCACTTTTCGCCCCCGGCGATATCCTCACCTTTACCGTCCCCGACCCTGATGCGTGTATGGGGTGCTATGCCGGAGAATCTTTTACCATTGACGAAATACCTTATCGCCACCACAGTTGGCACAGTTGGAGCCGCCTCGCACAGTTGCTTGGATGCCGGATGCTCACCCCACATCCTGCCACCCCACCCCTCGTGACGGTACGATTCCAAAAGCTCAACCCTAATCACTCTTTTCATAAAGTAGCGGAAGACAAATACACCACCGACAGTCTCTTTGCACGGATCGACAAGCAGGAGGAGCCGGACTTCCTCTACCACTACCTTCAGGCACTCGATGAGGTAAAAATTGATACACGCACACGGATCCTTGATCTGGGGATCTCCCGTGGGGATGAGTTCGGGGTCATTGAAAACATTGTAGGAACGAACACCATGGAGACGATAGAGGTGGTCGGCATAGACCTTGATGTTACGGCCATCAAGGCAGCCCAGTCACGCTACCCTCACGCCACATTCCATACCCATGACATCAACAACCTCTCTGCGCTCGATCCCGGCCGCTTCGATCTCCTCATCACCATCGGTACCCTCCAGAGCCCTGCGGTGGAGACCAAGCCCCTCATCATGAATCTCGTCCAGCACCACCTCACCGATACAGGGGCGCTTATCCTCGGCTTCCCCGCCGGCCGCTGGATCGATGGGGAACTTATCCCCGGAGCCCAGGCGCCCAATTATCACTTTCCAGAATCTTCTTTAGTCATCAAAGACATCTACTGGATCAAGAAATACCTCCAGCAACACCGCTACCGTATCCGAATTTTCGGACAAAGTTACCTCTTTCTTGTGGCGACGAAGATCGGGTAGCAAGACGAAAGTCATTCTTTCAATCTGGAGCAGGGACTTCAGTCCCGTTGTGTAGGGTTGAAACCCTGCCTGCCAGTTGCCTGATACGCATATCGAGATAATCCCCTTTTGACACAAATGGGTGTATAATTCCTGTATCACGAGGGCAAAAGGATTTCCATGCGGCGTCTTGTACATCGATTCGGACAAATCAAGCTGACGATCCTGGTGACGATCATCGCCATCCTCTTTGCTGAGATCCTCGCCTGGCTCATCAGCCAGCTCTTTTCCCTCGCTTACCCTATCCCTTCCGTGCCGCTTCTTGCCTTTCTCGTCACGGCGATTGTCACTCCGTTTATCGCCTGGTATGTCCTGAAATATCTCTTTTTCGTTGAGCGGATGGAGCAGAGGATGCACCATCTGGCCACCTACGATTCGCTGACCCATTTCTACACGCGACAAGCTTTTTTTATCCAGGCTCAAAAACGTTACCGTGACGTCCCCTTCTATGCAGTTTCTTTTATCGACGTCGATGATTTTAAATCGATCAATGATACGTACGGACATGCCTATGGAGATAACGTACTTGTCGATATCGGGAAGCGATTTGCCCAAACATTCGGGGACGACTGCCTCGTCGGACGGATCGGAGGTGAAGAATTCGCCCTGGTGATGGAAACCGATGCCCCATCCATGCAGGAGCAGATGGAAACCCTCCGGCATGTCATCACCCAATCGAGGATTCCGTACCATACCACCCCTTTCGGCTATACGATCAGCATCGGCATTTTCGAAAACCAATCCCCCGGATCGTTGACAATCGATGATGCTTTGTCTCGGGCGGATCAGGCACTCTACCATGCCAAACAACTGGGAAAAAACCGTACCATTGTTTATACAGAATCACTCTCTGACCATCCATCGGAACAACATTCCGCTCAAGTCCGATCCCAGACCGCCCAAGCCGGGAAGTGAGTCCATTTTTTTATTGACCACTAAGAAAATTACGGATATAGTTCTGTCGAAATACTATCAAAAAATTAGGGCTCATTACTGTATGTCCCCTTTTATAAAAAAGGAAAATTAGTGAAAACACTTCTGCATTTATTGGGCTGGACGTTAGTTTCGTTTGGTCTGCTTCAATTCATCCAGATCGATATCCCGACCCCACCGACCCCCAAAGCCGGTGATCAGGTCACTGCCCCCGCTCTGGTCATGGCTGCTCTCAAAAAAGGGTGCTACGACTGCCATTCCAACCGCACCAATATCCCCTGGTACGGTAACATCGCTCCGATCTCCTTCGAAGTACGTCAGCATGTCAAAGACGGGCGAAAATGGCTGAATTTTGACCTCTTCAACCGCTACGACGAGGCGAAGAAGCAAAAAATCTACAAAGGTACCGTCAAAACCGTCACCAATGGAAGCATGCCGATCCCGATGTACCTCTGGAAGCACACAGAAGCCCGCCTCAACCCCGCTGAGCGTAAAGCGATCATCGACTGGGCAAAGAGCCATATTGCAGAATAAGATCATACAACTCCGCCCCATAATGTTTTTGGATGATGCGACAAAGGAGCGCCCAACCCCGAAGGGGCACCAGCGGTGTTCGCGACTGCCAGAGTATCAGCCAAAAACATGACTTCATTGATATTCTTAAAACAATCTTCAATATTTTTAATCAGGACAAATTTTATCCTGTTTCCCTATTTTTTATGGTATAATACTTGACCAACATCAAGAAAAAGGAAATACCATGCCAAAAATTAATACCTACACCGACATCTCCGAAATCGATCGCGAAGCCAAAAAAGACCTCATCGATCGTCACTCCCCCTTCATCCACTGTGCCGAGACCGCCAAAGCAGGTGAGCCGTTTGAAGTAACGGTCAAAATGGGGAATGAATACACCCACCCGGACGACTTCGACCACTACATTGAGTCGGTCACTCTCTTCAACGGAGACACCCTCCTGGCGCGTGCCACGTACGTCCCGGGAACCCTTGGTAACACCAAAGCTCACAACACCACGACCTTTACCATCATCCCCACCGGGAAAAAGCTCAAGCTCGTCGCCCACGGCTACTGCACCAAGCACGGCATCTGGGAAGGGCCCACTGTCGAAGTAGCTGTCGAAGGCTAATCACTTCTTCCTGATGCCCTTGTGGGGGCATCATCTCTTTTATCACTCTTTATCCCCTCTGTCTATATTTTTTGTTTCTCGTTTTATTTTTCTTTAATCTCTTTTATCCTATCATTTCGGTTATGTAGGTACATATACCCATATATACCTACACTCAAATGCATTGCAGAAATGGAGGATTAATGGATATGTATCAAATTCTGGATAGCAGCCTGATCAAAAAATATATCGATGAGACGCCGGAGATACGCTCACTTTTGCTGACGCCGGACACATCAATCGATGCGCTGGAGATCTCTGAAATCGGTGACGGGAACCTCAACTACGTCTACATCGTGCGCCACGGTGAGAAAAGCATCATCCTCAAACAAGCCGTCCCGTTTTTGCGGGTTGTGGGTGAGGGATGGCCCCTCAGTCGGGATCGGATGCTGTTTGAGATCGGTGCTCTCGAGGCGGAACGTGCCCTCTGCCCGGCACACGTACCGGAAGTTTACTACAGCTCACCGGAGATGTCCCTCGTGGTGATGCAGAACCTCGAACATCACAAAATTCTCCGGGGGGAAATGATCCAGCACCGACCGTTCCCTCTGCTGGCAGAGCATATTTCTACGTTTCTTGCTGATACCCTCTTTTACACCTCCGACTTCTACCTTGATAATGTCCAGAAAAAAGAAAACGTCAAAAAATTTATTAACATCGAGCTGTGCAAGATCACCGAGGATTTCATTTTCACCCACCCCTACGAAGACAATGAAACCAACGCCTACAACCCGGAGCTCGACCTGAGCCACGTCAAAGCTTTCCAGCACAATCGGGACGTTAAGGCCGCCGTGCTGGAAATGAAATACAAATTTATGACCGAAGCCCAGGCACTTCTGCACGGAGATCTCCACTCCGGCAGTATCATGCTCAACACCGAAGAGACCTATGTGATCGACCCGGAGTTTGCGTTTTACGGGCCGATGGGATTTGACGTCGGGATCTATCTGGCCAACCTGATCCTCTCTTATTTCTCACTGGACAACGAAGATGAAGCCTACATGACGTATGTCCGGGGGCAGATCGTCGATACATGGAAACTCTTTGCCGAGAAATTCAAAGCCAATATGCTCCGGCACGAAATCGAACAACGCTCCCTCCAGTTTGATTATCCCGAAGGGTTGGAACACTTTGAATATTTCACCGACCGGTTTATTGCTCAGCTCTTCGAAGATACGATAGGTTTCGCCGCCTGCGAAATGTTCCGGCGCACCGTCGGACTGGCCAAAGTCGCCGACATCGCCGGGATCGAGGATCTCAAAAAGCGTGCCCGGATCGAAGTACGGGTTCTGGCATGCGCGACGGAACTCATCACCGCCAAAGCCTCCTTTGAGACCATCGAGGATGTGCTGAAGGTCGTCGAAACCCAAAGTCAAAGCTGATGGCAAAGCAACCCCTGATCAGAGCAGTAGGCATCGGCAAAAGTTTCGGCGTCACCCGGGCACTGGACGATGTCAGTTTTGACTTTTACGACTCGGAGATTTTCTCCATCGTCGGTGCCAACGGTGCCGGAAAATCAACCTTCATCAAGGTGTTGTGCGGCTATTATGCCGATTATGAAGGTGAGATTTACATCGACGATCAGCCGGTGCACTTCAAATCCCCCCGTGATGCCTACGAAGCGGGTATCCAGGTCGTCCACCAGAGTATCGAGCAGGGGATCGTCCAAAACATGAACGTAGCTGAAAATCTCGCCCTCGAACACGTCCTCTCTCCTGAAGCCTCCTTCCTCTACCACGAAAAAGCCATTGAGAACGCCGCCGTTGAAATCGCCAGAAAGATGGGGATCGATTACCTCGACATGCGGCAGAATATCCAGGACATCACCCAAAGTGAAAAGCAGATGATCACCATCGCCCGGGCACTCGCTACCCAGCCGAAATTGCTTATCCTTGACGAACCCACCTCCTCCATTTCCGACCGTGAAGCGGAACGGCTCTTTGATATCCTGTTCAAACTGCGGGACGAGGGGGTCTCGATCCTCTACATCTCCCACTACCTTCAGGAGATCAAGCGTATCTCCAACCGTGTCGGTGTCATCCGGGACGGTCGATATGCCGGTATCCTGCACCAACCTCTCGAAGTGCCCGAAATCGTCAAAGCCATGGTAGGTGACCTCGCCGTGCAGGAAATAGGAACGCAGCAACACGACGGGGAGCGACAACTCCTCCTTGAACTCGATGATCTGATCATCGAGGGGAGCGAAACCCCTCTCAACCTTGAAGTATACTCCGGAGAGATCGTCGGCATCCTCGGGCTCATCGGTGCGGGCAAAACCGAACTGGCTGAGACCCTTTTCGGAATTCGCCGCCCATTGAGCGGCACGGTACGAATCAACGGCGAAGCCGTCGCCTTCAACACCATTCGAGATGCCATTGACCACGGGATTCACATGGTTCCGGAAAACCGCACGGTCAATGCCATCATACCCGAACAATCGATCAAGAACAATATCACCCTCCCCTTCCTCGACTTTTTCTCCCGGAAGGCCGTCCTCCAGCGCAGCAGGGAGAAAGAAGGTGCCGATACCATGATTGACAACATGGGGATCAAGTGCGAAGGGCATGCTGCCCTCATCGAGTCCCTCTCCGGAGGCAACCAGCAAAAAGTTGTCGTCGCCCGCTGGCTCTCGATGCCCCACAACATTGTCATCCTCGACGAGCCCTTTCAAGGGGTGGATATCAAATCCCGTAAGGATATCAATGTCTACCTCCGGGAGAGCACCCGGGAGAGTGCCGTCGTGATGATTTCCAGCGATATCGACGAATTGATGGATGTCACCGATCGGATCGTCGTGATGAACAAAGGGGCGATCCTCGGTGAGTTCAGCACGTCCGAGGCGGATCGGGACGAGCTCTTGAGCTTGATCACACAAGAATAAAAAGGATACAGATTGGGACAGTTTAAAGCATTTGCGATCAAATACGGATTTTTGATCGTCATGGCAGCTTCATTTATCGGCTTCGGCCTGGCAGAACCAGCCTTCTGGAGCTGGTCGAATATGTTTTCAATTTTGCTGGGGATCACCATTGTGGGGATTCTGGCTATCGGCGTGACCTTCACCCTCATCGTCGATGGGTTCGACCTCTCCATTGGATCAACCGCCGCCATCAGCGTCATGATCTCCTCCTACGTCATGGTAGTGCTCAACATGCACTACCTCGTGGCGATTGCGGTGGCGATTGCACTGGGCTTTCTCATCGGCCTGACCAACGGTCTGCTGATCGTCAAAGCCAAGATCCCTGATCTCCTGGCGACTCTGGGGATGATGTTCCTCATCCAGGGGTTACAGCTGATCCCCTCGGCCGGGATGTCGATCGGAACCGGGATGATGATGTCCGACGGCACGGAAGCCGAAGGGGAGTTTGCCCGGCAATTTCTCTATCTCGGACAGGGACGCCTCTTCGGCCTGATCCCCATCCCGGTTATCGCTTTTGCGTTACTTGCTGTTATCGCATATTTTATCCTGCAATATACCAAATGGGGTCGCATCCTCTACGCGATCGGTGGCAATGAGAAAGCTGTCAAGCTCGCCGGTGTCAATGTCGAGCGGTATAAAATCGCCGCTTATGTGATCTCCGGCACCGTTGCCTCGATCGGCGGGGTTTTGCTCGCAGCACGGATCGGGCGGGGAGATGTCACCAGCGGTGGCGGCCTCCTGCTCGATGCCGTGGCTGCTGCCCTGATCGGGTATGCGGTCATGGGACTGAAGAAACCCAATGCGCTGGGCAGCGTCGTCGGGGTGATCTTCATCGGAATGCTGCTCAACGGTCTGACAATGCTCTCCCTCCCGTACTATACACAGGATTTCATCAAGGGTCTTGTCCTCGTCGCTGCCCTGATCTTTACGTTTGGTTTGTCCAAAGCGGAACTGTAAATCCAAACGCATTCAACTCACTACAAAGGAGAAACAATGAAGTTGAAAATGTTCACCATCGGTTCAGTCCTCATGGGACTGCTTATCTCTACAGGTGCCGTCTCGGCCGCAGGTCTCAAGGGGGCTCCCGCTCCGTTTGACGGATCCAAAAAAGTCCACGTCGCTCTCATTCGACAAATGACCGAAGGGGAGTTTATGCAAACGTACCGTGCCGGAGCCAAGATCCAGGCTGATCTCATGGGAATCGACCTGACAATCTTCGGTAAAAGCATGGACAATCAGGCGGAAGCCAACTTCGTCTATCAAGCCATCAACATGAAGGTCGACGGCATCATCATCGACCATGGTCTAAGTGAAACCATGAAAAAACCCGCCGCTGATGCCATCAAAGCCGGTATACCCGTCGTCGCCTTCGATGTCGACCTGAAAAATCCTGAGATTCCCCAAATCGCCCAGGACGATGAACTCCTCGGTATGCTCGCCCTCAAAGCCCTTGTCAAAGACTTCAACGGTAAAGCCAACGTCGGCTACGTTAGTATCGCCGGCATCCTGCCGCTGGATAAGCGTGACCGCAGCTGGCAGAAAATCAAAAAAGAGAACCCTGGTATCAAAGAGATCGTCAAAACCGGTACCCTCGAGTCCCCCATTGCTGCCAAAAATGCCGACCAGGTCAAAGCCGTATTGCTGGCGCACCCTGAGATCAATGCTTTCTTTGCCCCCTATGATGAGCTGGGCAAAGGGGTTGTGTTGGCTCTGCGTGAAACAGGACGGAAAGCCAAAGTCTATACCGCCGATATCTCCACACAGGATATCCAGGAGATGATCAAACCCGACAGTCCCTGGGCTGCGACGGCTGCGACCAACCCTGCCTCCATCGGTGCCGTCTCCGTCCGGGCTATCGCTCTGAAAATCGCCAAGATGAAAGTGCCGCATGAGATCCTCATTCCGCCGAAACTCTTCACCGCCGAATCCCTTCGAAAAGAGGGAATCAAAAACATGAAACAACTTAGAGCCAAGTTTCCCAAGTTCAACAGTGTCGATCTGCTGACCTACCCCTGGATTCCCGTCGACAAAAAAGGACTCTTTTAAACATGGAAACCAAAGAAGCCCGTCTCGCCGCGATCCCCAAGGCTCTCTCGTTCGATCCGGCGAGCGATCGGTTTTTCATCCTCGACCAGACACGGTTGCCGACCGAGGAGGTGGTGGTGGAGCAGACCGATGTCGAGCAAGTGTACGACTCGATTTACCAGCTCAAGGTTCGGGGGGCACCGGCCATCGGGATCGCCGGAGCCTACGGACTGCTGATCAGTCTCAAGAAACACCGCGATCTCGATCGGGATGCATTCGAAGCCCTCGTGCATAAAAATGCTGATTACCTCAACAGCTCCCGCCCCACCGCCGTCAACCTCAGCTGGGCGCTCAGGCGGATGGTCGGTGTCGCCGATGCTTTTCCTCCTGAGGAGAGCACCGAAGCTCTCTATGCGGCTCTGCGCACTGAGGCGATGGCTATCCATGAGAGCGACATCGAAACGTGCCGCCTCATCGGGGAGCATGGAGCCAAGCTGATCGAAGAAGGGAACGGTGTCATGACCCTCTGCAACGCCGGGGCACTGGCCACCGGCGGCATCGGGACTGCATTGGCACCGATGTACGTCGCGTGGGCGGACGGCAAGCGCTTCCGCGCCTACTCCAACGAAACCCGCCCCCTCCTGCAAGGCGCACGGATCACGTCGTGGGAGTTGCACCGTTTCGGCATCGATGTGACTCTCATTGCCGACAGTGTCGCCTCCTATCTGATGAAGCTGGGTCGGGTCGATCTCATCATCGTCGGTGCCGACCGGGTCGCGGCCAACGGCGACACCGCCAACAAGATCGGCACCTCTTCGCTGGCGATCAATGCCCGGCATTATGGGGTACCGTTTTACATCGCGTGCCCCTATTCGACCATCGATCCCCATACTCCGACCGGAGAGGAGATCGTCGTCGAGGAGCGGGGAGCCGACGAGGTCATCTATGTCAAGGGGCAGCAGATTGCTCCGGCGGATATCCAGGTGTTCAACCCGGCTTTTGATGTGACGGATCACGATCTTATAGCCGGATTTATTACCGAAAAGGGTATCATTCGGCCACCGTATAACTTTTCGGCTTAGTCGAAACACCAAACACAAGGGGGCAACATGGATCTGCGCGATTATTTTGTGGATAAGGATTCCAGAACCCCCCTTTACCTCCAGGTGGAGGAGATCCTCATTGACCTCCTCCGTCAGGAGCCCTATGCTTCCGGGGAGAAGCTCCCCAACGAATGGGAGATTTCTACCCAGCTTGACGTCAGTCGAAACACTGTCCGCAAAGCCATGTACGGCCTGCTCAACAAAAATCTCATCGTCCGCAAAAAAAACCGGGGTACCTTCAAACAAACCGAAGAACAGCGGATCAAAACCACCCTGAACAACTGGTACAGTTTCAACGAAGACATGCAGCGACAAAAGAAAGATTTCAAACTCTTCGAATACGTGGTGACACCGGAGAAGCCCTCTCTCGAGATCAGCACTAAGCTCGACATATCACCCAACAAGAAAATCCTGAAGCTTCTGCGCACCAAAGGGTATCTCGAACCCGAACTCTATGTTGAGAGCTATTTTCACCCCGACCTGGGTCTCACCGCAGATGATTTAGAACAAAAAGAGATCATGAAGCTTTATGAATTTCTTGAAAAGAAGCTGACCATCACAATCGTCTTCTCCCATGAAGAGATCTCCGCCAGCATGCCGACGGAGGCAACACGAAAACATCTCCCCGCTGCCGACGAAACCACCCCCATCATCGTCCGAAAAATGCTCATCCACGACGAAGACGGCAACAAGATCGCTTACAGTATCGGGCACTATCTCGCTACCCGCTTCGTCTTCAGCCTCAACATCAGCCGCTAAGGAATCCATCATGCACGAAAATACTATCCGTCAGGAGATCATCGACACTTGCCTCAAAATGGAATCGCTGGGGATCAACCAGGGAACCTCCGGCAACGTCAGCCACCGCTTCGGTGAGGGGATCCTCATCACTCCAAGCGGCATTGCCTACGATCAGCTCACCCCCGAAGACATTGTCTATGTCCCGTTTGCAGACAAACATGCCCCGGTGGGAAAACACCTCCCCTCTTCCGAGCTCGATTTCCACTTTGATATTCTCAAAGCCAAGCCGGAGATCAACTGTGTCCTCCACAACCACTCCCCCCATGCCACCAGCAT